>DATCYI010000074.1:0-1783 GCA_036570385.1 Acidimicrobiales bacterium
AGCCGGCCGCAGCGACGCAGCTCCGACGGAGCGATCCCGCCGAGCCAGACCTCGAGCCGGTCCTGCGCGGGGAGGGGCTGCACGCGGGCGCCCTCGTAGCGGTGGAAGCGGCCGTCGTGGTCCACGACCTCGCCGTCCCAGAAGCGACGCAGCAGGCCCAACGACTCGTCGAAGCGAGCCGCCCGCTCCGTGCGCTCCACGCCGAACGCCTGCTGCTCGCCGGGATCCACCGCGCCGAGGCCGAACGCAGGCAGGAGGCGCCCGGCCGAGAGCCGGTCGAGCGTGGCCAGCTCCTTGGCGAGCAGCATCGGGTTGCGGCCCGGCAGCACGAGAACCGAGAAGCCCAGCTTGAGCCGCTGGGTGCGACCCGCGGCCACGGCCAGGGCGACGACGGGGTCGGGGCTGTCGCCGGTGACCCGCTCCGAGAGCCACAGCGAGTCGAACCGGAGGTCCTCGAGGGCGTCGACCATCGCCGCGAACCGCTCCGGATCGCTCGATGCCCGCGTGCCCAACCCGTAACCGATGCGCACCTTCACGCCCGCAGTGTGCCAGGCGGGCCCTCACCGCCGGACCCAATAGGTTCTCTCACCATGAGCACGATCGACCTCGCCACCCCCTTCAGCCTCGACGGCCGCGTCGCCGTCGTCACCGGCGCCTCCAGCGGGCTCGGCAACCGCTTCGCTCGCGTCCTGCACGCCGCGGGCGCCACCGTCGTCGCCTCCGCCCGCCGCGGCGATCGCCTGGAGGCACTCCGCGAAGACCTCGGCGACCGCCTCGTGCCCATCGTCGCCGACGTCGCCGTCGACGCGGACTGCGAGCGCCTCGTCGCCGATGCCATCGCCATCGACGGGCACCTCGACGTGCTCGTGAACAACGCCGGCATCGGCACCGCCATCGCCGCCGAGCTCGAGCCCATCGGCGACTTCCGCAACGTCGTCGACGTGAACCTCAACGCCCTGTTCCTGCTCAGCCAGCTGGCCGGTCGCCACATGATCGAGCGTCGCTCAGGCACGATCGTGAACATCGCCTCCGTGCTCGGACTCGTGGCCTCGACCCCTATCAAGCAGGCGTCTTACTGCGCATCGAAGGGCGCAGTCGTGAACCTCACCCGCGAGCTCGGAGCGCAGTGGGCCCGCAAGGGCATCCGGGTCAACGCGATCGCCCCGGGCTGGTTCCCCTCCGAGATGACCGAGATCATGTTCAACGACGAGGGCGCCTCCGGCTACATGACCAAGAACTGCCCCATGGGCCGCGGCGGCGAGGAGCACGAGCTCGACGGCGCGCTGCTCTTCCTCGCCTCCGACGCCAGCACCTACGTCACCGGCCACACCCTCACCGTCGACGGCGGCTGGATCGCTAGGTAGTCGTCCTCGCTCGCCGCTTCACCAGCAGGATCACGAGGGCGGTCAGGACGAGGGTCATGCCTGCGGCTGCTTCGCCTGTCATCTGCTCGTCCAGGAGCGTGACGCCCAGGACCGTGGCGGTGGCGGGTTCGGCCAGGGAGAGGGTGGTGGCGGTGGCCACCGCCACGCCGGCTATGCCGCGGCCGAAGAGGAGGTAGGCGGCGGCGAGGCTCACCACGCCGAGCCAGGCGACCATGGCCGCGCCGTCGGCGGTGAGCAGCGGCCCGACCCCGGCCATGAGGCCCACCGGCAGGAGCAGCACCGCGCCCAGCGCGAAGACCCACGTCATGGCCAGGTCTGGGTCGTGCTCGTCGGTGAGGTCCTTCGACCACAGGGCGAAGGCCGCGTAGGTCAAGCCGGCTCCGAGCGCGAGGAGGATG
>DATCYI010000075.1:0-3725 GCA_036570385.1 Acidimicrobiales bacterium
GCTCCCGCGGCGAACCCGCCGAGGCCGAAGGCGGCGATGGGGGCCCAGCCGCGGGCGCCGAGCGCCACGACCAGGAACAGCGTGAGCGCGCCACCCCAGGCCGGCCAGAGCAGGCGCTGGGAGAGCAGCTCGGTGGAGGCCTTGCGCCACGGCAGCACGGGGGCGATGGCCATCAGGAAGAGGAGCGCGATGCCGATGGGGATCGTCATCCGGTCGAAGTACGGCGCGCCGACCGAGACGGTGCGATCGTCGAGCGCCTCGGCCAGCAGCGGGAACACGGTGCCGAGCAGCACCACGAACGCGAACCCGGCGAAGAGCACGTTGTTGGCGAGGAAGGCGCCCTCGCGCGACATCGGGGAGTCGATGCGCCCCGGTGAGCGGAGGCGGTCGCCGCGCCAGCCGATGAGCCCGAGGGTGACGGCGACGACGAGGCCGAAGAACGACAGCAGCCACACACCGACGCCGCCATCGCTGAACGCATGGACCGATTCGAGGACGCCGGAACGGGTGAGGAACGTGCCGAGGATGGTGAGGCTGAAGGTGGCGCAGAGCAGCGACAGGTTCCAGACCCGCAGCATCCCCCGGCGCTCCTGCACCATCACGGAGTGGAGGTAGGCGGTGCCGGTGAGCCACGGCAGCAGCGACGCGTTCTCGACCGGGTCCCAGCCCCAGAAGCCGCCCCAGCCGAGCACCTCGTAGCTCCACCACGCGCCGAGGATGATGCCGACCGTGAGGAAGCCCCAGGCGGCGAGCGTGGCCCGGCGGGTCTCGATGAGCCAGCCCTCGCCGAGCCGGCCGGTGGCCAGCGCGGCGATCGCGAAGGCGAACGGCACGGTGAAGCCCACGTAGCCGAGGTAGAGCATCGGGGGGTGGAACGCCATGAGCAGGTGCTCCTGCAGGAGCGGGTTCGGGCCCGGGCCGTCGTAGCCGGCGGGCACGTCGACGCTGGCGAAGGGGTTGGCAGGGCCGAGCACCAGCAGGAAGAAGAAGGTGCTCACCAGGAACATCACGAGCAGCGCCCAGCCGACCAGCGGGTCGGTCATGCGGGCCTTGAACTTGCGGGCCACGTGCACCAGGTAGCCCGACAGCACGAGCACCCACAGCAGGATCGAGCCCTCGAGCGCCGACCACATCGTGGCGATGTTGAACAGCGCAGGGGTGCGGCTGCTGCCGTTGTCGTGCACGAAGCTGACGGAGAAGTCGCGGGTGATGAGCGCCCGCTGCATGGCGATCACCGCCACGACCGAGCCGAGCAGCACCAGCAAGCCGTAGCTGCGGCCGGCCCGGAGCAGCGCCGGGCGCTTCTGGCGCAGACCTACGGCGAGGGTGCCGGCACCGAGGACCGACGCCGCCGCGCCGAGGACCAGGCCTGTGGTGCCGAGGACTGCGTTCATCGCGGGTCAGCGCCGGCCGACTCGCCGTCCTCGGCGTCCTCGAGGCGGTCCTCGTTCTCGGCTTCGTACTGCTCGGAGTGCTTCACCTTGATGGTGTCGCTGTCGAACCAGTCGCCGGCCTCGGACCAGCGGCCTTCGAGCACCACGGGGATGCCGGGCTGGAAGAGCTCGGGCGGGTCGCCGTCGTGGCGCACGTCGACGCGGGCGCCGTTGAAGGCCACCGTGAACTCGACCCCGTCTTCGCTGGAGGAGATGGTGTCGCCGAGCACCGTGCCCTGCAGGCGGAAGCGCCGGTCGCCGAGCTCCTCTCGCTGCTCGACCGCTTCATCGGCGTTGTAGAAGTACAGCGATGCCGAGGTGAGGCCTTGCCACACCACGACGCCGAGGCCCAGGAGGACCGCGACGAGCACGCCGTACGCCCAGGGGTTGCGCTTGCGGCGCCGCGGAGCGCTCTGATCGTCGGACCCGGCGGGCCCGGTGCGGGGGGTCAGCTCCACCTGTGCTCCTCGGGGGGCACGCGCTCGGCCAGCTCGCGGCCGCGACGCAGGGTGCGAACCGTGTAGGCGGCGAGGACGGCCAGGGGGATCCCCCAGCCTGCGGCGACGTAGCCGACGTGCGTCATGGCGATGGTCATCGGCTGGTTCCTCCTGCTGCTGCGGTACCGGTGGCGGCCTCGGCGCGCCGGTCGACGAGGGCCTGCTCGAGTCCGGCGTGCTCGGCGCGCTCTTCGAGCCACCCGGTGCGGAACCGGTGGACGAGCAGCCAGGCGAAGATGAGGCTGAACACGGCGATGCCGAGCATCAGCGTGAAGAGCATCGTGCCCTCGATCGTGGGGTCGAGCCGCGTGATCGTGGCCTTCTGGTGCAGCGACCGCCACCAGTCGACCGAGTAGTGAACGACGACCACGTTGGGGAACAGCAGCAGCCCGACGATCGCTCCGCGCGAGCCGCGCTGGGCGGCGTCTCCGCTCTCGTTGTCGATCCGCCGGAGGGCCAGGTAGCCGACGAGCAAGATGAACAGGAGGGTCGTCGAGGTGATGCGCGGGTCCCAGTCCCAGTAGGTGCCCCAGGTGGGGCGACCCCAGATCGAGCCCGTGATCAGGCAGATGCCGGTGAAGACGAGCCCGACCTCGGCGGCGGCGCCGCCCAGGACCCACCAGCCCTCGCTGCGCTTCCGCAGCCACATGGCCGCGGCGAGCGTGGTGATGGCGCAGGCCCCGAAGGCGAGGATCGCAGTGGGCACGTGCACGTACATGATGCGCACGGAGTCCTTCTGCACCTGGTCGGCTGGGCTCCACACCAGCGCGTAGCCGAGCAGCAGCGCCAGGCCGGCCAGAGAGAGGCCGCCGAGGACGCGGGTGGCCCTCGATGACGTGGACGGGTGACCGGGGGACATCACGACTCCTCCAAGAGGGTGCCGAAGGCAAGGGTGCCGAAGGTGAGGTAGAGCAGCGCGAACACGACGAGCAGACCGCACCACGGCCAGCCGTCGGCGGCCACGCCCCCCAGCGCGGCCTCGAAGGACTTGGTGGCCGCTATGAGCACGGGGGCCAAGACGGGCAGGAGCATGATCGGGAGCAGCGTCTCGCGGACGCGCAGGCCGGCGGCGAGCACGCCGTAGAGGGTGCCAGACGCAGCGAGCCCAGCGGTCGCGGCCCCGGCGGTGGCCAGCAGCAGGGGCACGCCGGTGACCTCGGTGCCGTACATGACGACGACGCCGACCGCGAGCACCGCCTCGAGGACGACCAGCTGCAGGGCGATGGCCGCGGCCTTGCCCAGGAAGATGCCGGCGGGATCGAGACCGGAGCTGCGCAGCGCGTCGCGCCCCCCGTCGGCTGACTCGATCGTGAACGCCCGTTGGATGGCGAGCAGGGCGCTGAAGAGCACGGCCACCCAGAACAGCCCGGCGCTGGCACGAGCGAGGAACCCACGGTCGGGGTCGAGGGCCACGGCGAAGAGGATGAGCACGAGGATCGAGAAGGGGGCCACCTGCTGGGTGGTCACCTGGGAGCGCAGCTCGATGCGCAGGTCCTTGCCTGCGATGAGGGCGGCGTCACGGAACAAGGACGGCCTCCTCGGGTGCGGCTTCGCCGGAGTCGATCGCCGCGGTGGTGCCGGCCACGATGTTGACGACCCGGTTGGCGAGGGCTTCGGCACGGTCGAGCTCGTGCGACGAGAGCACGACGGTGGCCCCCGCGGCGACGGCCCGGCGGGCCAGGTCGTCGAGCAGGTCGCGGCCCTCCTGGTCGAGCCCGGCGTGGGGCTCGTCGAGCAGCCACAGCTCGGGGCGACGAGCCACCAGGCACGCGAGCGAGGTGCGGCGTCGCTGACC
>DATCYI010000076.1:0-2154 GCA_036570385.1 Acidimicrobiales bacterium
ATCCTCGCCGGGTTCGCCTTCGCCCGCCTGGCGACGGCCGTGCCCTTCAGCCCGGGCGGGCTCCGCGTCGTCGAGCTGGCCCTCACCACCGGGCTCGCGGCGGCGGGCGGCACGCGTGCACCCGTCGTCGCCGCCGTGCTCGTGTACCGGGCGCTCACCTACCTTCTCCAGATCCCCCTCGGAGCGGCCCGCGTACCTCGTCTGGCGGCGGACAGCGCCTCGCGCCCCGCCCCTACCGGCGACAGCAGCTGGGTCGGCGTAGTGTCGACATCGACCTCCTGGTGGGTGAGCGAGTGGCTCTCGTGGCCGCATCGATGCGGCACCCGATCCAGCCACCAGACCGACCCGCCCACCACCTCGGGATGTCGCCATGTGCTTCTCCGCAACTGCGAGCTTCACCGCCGGGACTGCGCTCAGCGCGGTGGGAGGGCTGACGCTGCGCAAGTCGCAGGGCAAGGTCGAGCTGCCGCTTGCGCTGGTTCCGCTGCTGTTCGGTGTCCAGCAATTCGCCGAAGGCTTCTTGTGGCTGAGCCTCCGCAACGACCTGCCCACGGTGAGAACATCGGCGACCTACATCTTCTCGATGTTCTCCCACGTGTGGTGGCCCATCTTCGTGCCCTTGGCCATCTTGCTGGTCGAGCACGACCGGCGGCGAAGGGCCTCCATCGCCGTCTTCCAGGTGCTCGGCCTCGGCGTCGGGCTCTACCTCCTGTACTTCATCGTCCGCTACCCGGTCGTCGCACGCGTCGAGGGCCGGAGCATCTTCTACGACTCGCCTCACTTCTTCATCGGGGCCGTGCTGGTCGTCTACTTCCTCGCCACTTGCGTCAGCGGCCTGTTCTCCAGCCACCGATGCATCAATGTCTTCGGTGTGCTCGCGTTCGTGCTCGCCGTGGCCGCGTACCAGGTGTCGGTCAAGACGTTCGTGTCGGTGTGGTGCTTCTTCGCCGCCATCTTGAGCCTGCTCGTCTACGTCCACTTCAGCGGCCCGATGCAGGCCTGCCGTCCCGCCCTGGCCCGCGCCCAGGGACGGGCTGCGCCGTGACGCGCCTGGCCGGCCACCTTCCGGGGGGCTGGGTCGGCGCCGGGCTCGCCACGACCGGCGGGATCGCAAGGACCACGCCCCGATCTCCGAGCTCGACCGGCGAGCCGTGGTGCGTGATCGTCAGGGCGGCCCGTCGAGCAGCTCGTAGGTGGCCGAGGCTGCGGTCACAGTGACCGACAGGTGCCGGCCCCGGTAGCAGACACGGAACGCGAGCCGGGAGATGGCGGTGGGCAGGCGCGGCCCGAACCCGATCGACGGTGAGGCCCGCATGCCGCCGAACCCGGCGACGAGCGCGCTCCAGGCGCCGGCGAGGGAGGCCATGTGGAGACCGTCGCCGGTGTTGCGGGCGAGGTTGTGGAGGTCCACGAGGGCCGCCTCGGCCAGGTAGTCGTAGGCCAGCTCGAGGTGGCCGACCTCGGCTGCTGGCGACGAGCTCGGACTGCACCACCAGCCGCACGTCGTGGTCGATCGGTGTGGCCTCGTAGCAGATCGCCGCCATGGCCCGCTGGGTGAGCGAGACCAGCCGGGTGGAAGAGACCCGGACTTGGCAACCGGCCGGTGAGGTCCACACCGCCTCGCGCGCCAGGGTCCCGGCCCGGAGGTCGAGGATCCGCTCGTGGCTGTCGAGCCGGCCGTAGCGGACGTCGAAGGGCTCGTCGTCGACCAGCAGCCGGATCAGCTTGCCGTTGGTGACGTTGATGACCGTCTGGCCCGACTCGGGGTAGCCGTAGCCGGCCTCGGCATACGGCAGCGGCGCAGCTCGTACACCGAGTTCAGGTAGGTGCCGGGCAGGCCGTGCGGCTCGCCCTCGTCGAGGTTGCCCCGCATGCCGATGTGGCCGTTCGACAGGGCGAACACCGACTCGCTGTGCGCCAGGTGCTCCAGGTCGAGGTTCGACTCCCGGACCCGCCACGGCTCGACCTCGAAGATCGCCTCCCGCCCGTCACGGTTCCGCCAACAGCTCGGCCAGATCGCGCACCACGACGTCGGCGCCCCGCTCGCGGAGGTCGTCGGCCCGGCCGTTGCGGTCGACGCCGACGACGAACCCGAACCTGCCAGCCGTGCCCGCATCGACCCCGGCGAGCGCGTCCTCGAACACGGCGGCCTCC
>DATCYI010000077.1:0-8239 GCA_036570385.1 Acidimicrobiales bacterium
CGGACGTCCCCTCCCCGCCAGCCTCACCCCCGTCACCGTCGACGGCGTGGCCCCGCACCCACTGCAGCGGGCCCGCATCGACGCCCCGCTGCCGCTCGGCGTGCGGGCCCTCGACACGATGATCCCCTGCGGCCGCGGCCAGCGCCTCGGCATCTTCGCCGGCTCCGGCGTGGGCAAGTCGAGCCTCCTGTCCATGGTCGCCCGCGGCACCGACGCTGACGTGTCGGTCCTCGCCCTCGTCGGCGAGCGCGGTCGAGAGGTGCGCGAGTTCATCGAGCACGACCTCGGCCCCGAGGGCCTGGCTCGCTCGGTCGTCATCGTCGCCACCTCCGACGAGGCACCGCTCGTGCGCCTGCGGGCCGCCTTCACGGCCACACGCATCGCCGAGAGCTTCCGCGACGACGGCCGCGACGTCGTGCTCATGATGGACAGCCTCACCCGCTTCGCCATGGCGCAGCGCGAGGTCGGCCTCTCCGCCGGCGAGCCGCCCGCCACCCGGGGCTACCCGCCCTCGGTGTTCACCCTCCTGCCCCGCCTGCTCGAGCGCGCCGGCGCCGGAGCGACCGGCAGCATCACCGGCCTCTACACCGTCCTCGTCGAGGGCGACGACATGCAGGACCCGATCGGCGACGCTGCTCGCTCGATCCTCGACGGCCACGTCGTGCTGTCCCGCAAGCTCGCCACCGCCGGCCACTTCCCCACCATCGACGTGCTCGAGTCGATCTCCCGAGTGGTCCCGTCGATCACCACGGCCGCCCAGCGGCAGGCTGCGACCGAGCTGCGCCGGCTGATGGCCGCGCACCGCGACGCCAAGGACCTGATCGACATCGGCGCCTACGTGCCGGGGTCGAACCCGATGGTGGACCGAGCCGTGTCGCTGGCCGAGCCGATCCGGGCGTTCCTCACGCAGGACATCAACGAGATCGCCGACACCGCCGTCGCATGGCAGACGCTGCACAACATGATGGGCGTCGCGCCCGAGGCCGTCTCGTGAAGCGCTACCGCTTCCGCCTCGAGCAGGTGCAGCGGGTCCGCCGGGTCCAGGAGGACCAGGCGGCATCCGCGCTCGGCATCGCGCAGCGGGCAGAAGCCTCCGCCATCGCCGCCGAGTCGGACCGGCGCGCTTCCATCGGCGCACGAGCTCGCTTCGTCGGCTCTGCCAGCGGCAGCACCCTTCTGGCCGACCGCGCGCTGTGGGAGGCCGAGCTGGCCGACCTGCGGTCGAGCACGGCCGCCGTGGCCGCCGCGGCCGAGCGCACCGCCGAGCAGCGCGATGCATGGCTCGCCGCCTCACGCCGCGTGAAGGCCCTCGAGCTGCTCGACGAGCGGCGCCGCGAGGAGCACCGCATCGAGGCCGACCGCGAAGAGGCGGCCCGCGTCGACGATCTCGTGGCCGGACGCTTCAAGCACGCTGAGCACGAAGAGGCGGTGGTCGCGTGACCATCCCCATGTCCGTCCAGGCATCCATCAGCCAGGTCGAGGCGCGAGTCGCCTCCATCGAGTCCCGCCTCGGCGTGCACCGTGGCCAGGCCATGGGCGCCGGCACCGCGAGCGGCGCCGACTTCGCCAGCGTCCTCGGCGCCGCCGGCACCGCCAAGACGAGCTTCGGCGCCAAGGGCTCGAGCGTCTCCAAGGCGCAGCTCGACTCGGCCGTGCAGGAGTACGTCGGCATCCCCTACGTGTGGGGCGGCACCAACCCGGCGACCGGCCTCGACTGCTCCGGCTTCACCCAGCACCTGATGCGCCGCTTCGGCGTGGAGCTGCCGCGGGTGAGCGCCGACCAGCTGCGCACCGGCACACCGGTGGCCAGCCTCGCCGAGGCCAAGCCGGGCGACCTCATCGGCTGGGACAACAGCTCCCGCAACAACGGGGCCGACCACATCGCCGTGTACCTCGGCGACGGGATGATGGCCGAGGCGCCCGGGACCGGCGGCAAGGTCCAGATCGTCCCGGTGAGCAAGAACCCCGACTTCATCCGCCGGGTCCTGCCGGAGGCGAGCTCCGTCAGCGGCATCGGCGGAGTCAGCCAGCTCGGGAGCACCCTCTCCGCGAGCGCTGCGGGCCTCTCGCCCAGCACGCCCTACGCCGACCTCTTCACGAGCGCCGGCGCCCGTCACGGCGTCGACCCGAAGCTGCTGGCCCTCGTGGCCGAGCGCGAGTCGGGCTTCGACGCCAAAGCCGTCTCCCCCGCCGGAGCACAGGGCCTCATGCAGCTGATGCCCGGCACCGCCCGCGGCCTCGGGGTCGGCAACGCCTTCGACCCGGCCCAGGCCGTCGACGGCGCGGCCCGCCTGCTGCGCGGCCACCTCGACAGCTTCGGCACGGTCGACAAGGCCCTCGCCGCCTACAACGCCGGCCCTGGCAACGTCCAGAAGTACGGCGGCGTCCCACCCTTCGCCGAGACCCAGCGCTACGTGCAGTGGATCGGCGCTCGCTACGGAGGTAATGGCCGATGGACCTGATGTCCGTCCTCACCGCAGTGACCCACCCCGGGGTCGATCCTGAGGTGCCCGACGCCCGCGACCCGGAGTCGGCAGCCGCCTTCACCGAGCTGCTCGCCACGCTCGTGGCTGCGCCCGGCGTCCCTGCGCTCGCGGGTGCTGTTGGAGCCCCTGTTGCCCCAGCTGCCGGCGCTACCAGCGGCGGTGCCGCAGAGGCTCTGATGGGTGCTGGCGCGGGTGGCGCTGCCGCTGGCGCCGCCGCTCTGACGGCAGCGGTCGACGGCAGTCCGGTGGCAGCCCTCGCCACACCAGGTGCGCCCGTCGTGCCCTCGACCACTCCCGCGATCGACGCCGGGACGCTCTCGGCTGCCGCTGGCGTGCCCGTCGTGGCACCAGAGCTGTCTCCTGAAGACGCCGGCGCGATCGAGGAGCTCGCCACCACCGTCCCGACCGCGAGTGAGGCGACCCCCAGCGATGGGGCGCCCGCAACCGGCCTCATCGAGGGTGCCGAGCCGTCCGCCGAGCCGGCCCCCGGTGCCGCTCCCGTCGAGCCAGCGCGTGCGCAGCCGTCCGCTCCGGACCTCGCGCCTGCTACGGATCAGACGACCGCGACCACCGATGCATCCGCCTCACCCGCCGAGGCGGTTGCGTCCCCGATCTCCGCGGCAGTCGCCTCGGATGCGGCCGACGATGCTGGAGCTGACACGAACGCCGATGGGGCCGGCATCCACGCCCTGGATGCGGCGCAACGGACCGAGTCGACCTCTCCCGTCGCGGCGCCCAGCGCACCGGCCGAGACCGCCGGCGCTCGGGCCCTCGAGCGGGCGCTCGCCATGCAGCTCGCCAACCGCGTCGGCACCCTGAGCCAGCGTCCCGACGGCGAGTACGACCTCACGCTCCAGCTCGAACCCGCCGACCTCGGACGCCTCGAGCTGCGGGTCCGCATGGAAGGCGGCCTGGTGCACATCCAGGTCGGCGCCCACGCGGCGAGCACGACCGAGGCCATCCGCGCCGCCCTTCCCGAGCTCCGGGAAGCCCTCGCCGATGCCGGTCTCAGCGCCGGCTCCCTCGACGTCGGCACCCACACCAGCCAGTCCGAGTCCGGCGCCTCTCGCGACCGGCTCGACCGTGAGAACGCCGGCTCCGCTGCGGAGACCCACGTCGGCGCCGGCCCCGGCCGTGCCACGCCGACCACCACCTTGCCCACACTGACCGGCGCCGACCGCGGCGTCGATGTCCTCCTCTGACGCCTGGAGCAACCGATGCCCGTCGACGCCACCACCGCCACACCGCCCACCGTCCCGCAGGCCGCCCCCACGGCGAAGCCCAAGGAGCAGCTCGGCACCGACACCTTCCTCAACCTGCTCGTCGCCCAGCTCAAGTACCAGAACCCGATGAGCCCGAGCGACGGCACGCAGTTCCTCGCCCAGACGGCTCAGTTCACGATGGTCGAGAAGCTCACCGAGATGACCGAGCTGACCCAGAGCCTGCTGAGCGACAACCAGGCGCTGGCCGCCGCTTCGATGCTCGGCCGCACGGTCAGCTGGGCCGACGCCGACGGCAACATCCAGTCGGGTGTCGTGAGCGGCGCGACCTTCGGCTCCAAGGGCGCCTCCGTCCTCGTCGGTGAGCAGACGATCGCCCTCTCCGAGATCCGCGACGTGCGGGCCACCGATCCCACCACGACCACCCCCCAGACCGACTCCACCGATACCGAGACCGAAGCACCTGAGACCGACGCCACGGATGGCACGGAAAGCACAGACGGCACGGACGCTGTCGACGCCCCGGCGGGCACCGACGCTCCCGGAGGCCCTGGCGCCCCTGAGGGCGCCGGTGCCCCCGACGGCGCAGACCCCGCAACCGATCAGTCGCTCTAGCGCCACCCCGACGCCAGAGTCCCTCCCTCCAAGTCATCCGAGAAAGCAGGAAGTCCAATGCTCCGCTCTATGTTCGCCGGTGTCTCCGGCCTTCGCAGCCACCAGACCATGGTCGACGTCGTCGGCAACAACATCGCCAACGTCAACACGACGGGCTACAAGTCCAGCAGCGTCGTCTTCCAGGACCTGCTCAGCCAGGTCCTCAACGGTGCCGGCGCCCCTGATGCCATGAACGGTGGCACCAACCCCGCGGCCGTCGGCCTCGGCGTGAAGGTGGCCGGCATCACGACCTCCTTCACGCAGGGCGCCTCGCAGCTGACCGGTCGGGCCACCGACCTGTCGATCCAGGGCGACGGCTTCTTCTCCGTCCGCCAGGGCAACGAGACCCTCTACACCCGCGCCGGCGCCCTCGACTTCGACGCCATGGGTCGCCTCGTGACCTCCGACGGCGCCGTCGTCCAGGGCTGGATGGCTGACGGCACGGGCGCCATCAACAGCAACGGCGCTCCGAGCGATCTTCGGATGCCCCTCGGCCAGAGCCTCGCTCCGCGGGCCACGGAGACGGCAGTGTTCGGTGGCAACCTCGACGCCTCCCTCGCGGTCGGCGAGTCGATCATCACCGGCATCGACGTGTTCGACGACCTCGGCGCGGCCACGAAGATCTCGGCTCAGTTCACCCGCACCGCTGCCGGCTGGGACCTCGAGGTCGACACCGACGCCGACGGAACCTACGACGAGGGGCCCATCGCGCTCACCTTCGACGGGACCACCGGCGAGCTGACCTCGACGATCCCGCCCATCACCGTTGCCGGTCAGGCCATCACGCTCGACTTCGGTGCCCCAGGCTCGGCGAACGCCCTCGTGCAGTTCGCCGGTCCCAGCTCGGTCACCGCCATCTCCCAGGACGGCTACGAGCTGGGTTCGCTCCAGAGCTTCACCATCGGCCAGGACGGCGTCGTCACCGGCGTCTTCTCCAACGGCCGCAACCGCGCCCTGGGCCAGCTCGCCATCGCCAGCTTCACCAACCCCATGGGCCTCGAGAAGGCGGGCAGCTCGACCTACCGCCAGACCGTCAACTCCGGCCTTGCCAACATCGGTGCTGCCGGCACCGGCGGCCGTGGCCAACTGCTCGGCGCGACCCTCGAGATGTCGAACGTCGACCTGGCCCAGGAGTTCACCAACCTGATCATCGCCCAGCGCGGCTTCCAGGCGAACTCCCGGGTCATCTCCGCCAGCGACGAGATCCTCCAGGACCTGGTCAACCTCAAGCGCTAGCGCTGACAGCACCCCAGCACCACCGGCACCGCCGTGGCGCCCCGCCCCTCCCCAGGGGCCAAGGGCCCACGGCGGTCCCGCGCCCACCCCTCGGTCCACCTGGCCGAGAACGACCCCATCGAACCTGCGCCCCAAACCCGCGAGAAACCGCGAAGAAGGGCCGCAGGTTGCCAGACCCCCTCCGAACCTGCGCCCCAAACCCGCGGAAAACCGCGAAGAAGCGCCGCAGGTTGCGAATCCCTCCCGGACGACTCGGGTCGGAGTGAGTTGGCTGGGAACCGGTCGAAACGGGTCGTTGTCACACCTGATGAGCACAATCGCGGCATGATCGATGACCGAGCCCTCAAGGATCTGGCTGCCGAGCAGCATGCGCTGGTCACGAGCGCCCAGGCGGCGGATCTGGGCTTCTCAGGTGGCCAGCGAATGCGGCTCAGCGATGGGCTGCGCTGGGAGCGCGCCACCCCTCGGGTGCTGCGACTCGTCGGCTCGCCACCCACCGACGGACAGCGGGCGATGCTGGCTGTGCTCGATGCAGGCCCGGGCTCTGCGCTCAGCGGCGCCAGCGCCGGTGCGTGGTGGGGGATCCCTGGGAACCTGCTCAAGCCTTGGCACGTAGTCCGTCAACGGGACCAGACGAATCGCCCGTTCGTGCGAAAGGGGCAGGCGCACGAGCCCACCCTGTTCGACCCCGACCAGATCGTGGAGCTGGACGGCGTCCCGGTCGTCGTGCCGGCCAGAGCGCTCTTCGATGTCGCCGGCACCATGCGGCGTGGCGCCGAGAAGCCGTGGTGGGTCGAGCGCCTGGCGCGCATGGTCGACAACGCGTGGGCAATGCGGCTCGTGAGCGGCCAGAGCCTTCACGCGATGCTCGAGGTGATGGCGCAGCGAGGGCGGCCAGGAATCCGGACCATGCGTCAGGTCCTAGCGACGCGTGGCCTCGACTACGTGCCGCCCGCGAGCAACCTGGAGGCTCGCTTCGAGCAGATCCTCCTTCAGGCCGGCGAAGCTCCGATGCGGCGCCAGGTCGACATCGGTGACGGCGACCGCTGGATCGGTCGGGTCGACTTCCGAGATGCCGATCTTCCGCTGATCGTCGAGATCCAGAGCGAGCGCTTCCACGCCAGCCTCATCGACAAGCAGCTCGATGCCACGCGCATGGAGCGGCTGCGCGCTGCTGGCTTCGTCGTGCTCGAGTTCACCGACCAGCAGGTCTGGCACCAGCGGCATCACGTCCTGGATGAGGTCCGACGTGGACGACGCGAGGCGAAGCAGCTCCAACGAGCCGCCTGAGCCCGGATGCCATCACATGACGGTCCAGTCTCTCGGGCCGCCGAGTGAGGATGCCGCCGAGCCGCGCCTCGCTTGCTGAATGGGCGCGCCAGGCAAGGCGATCCTCAGTCAGGAGATCGGCCTCGGCGCGCCCCGCGTTCGAAGCGGTCGCCCGAACCTGCGGCCCAAACCTGCGGTAAACCGCGACGAAGGGGCGCAGGTTGCAGGAACCATCCCGAACCTGCGGCCCAAACTCGCGGAAAACCGCGACGAAGGGGCGCAGGTTCGCGGAAGTGCCGGGTCCGGGCGGCGGGTCCGGGCGAGCCGGGCGGCGGGGTGGGACGGGACTAGGCGGCTAGGAGGGAGAGGCGGCCGTTGCCGTAGCCCTCGATGGTGAGGGCGAAGTCGCGGCGGAACTCGGGCGAGCCGAGCAGGGCCTCGACGGCGGGGGTCAGCTCGGTGGGGAGCTGGTGCAGCGCGTGGAGCCGCAGGTGCGGCGTGCTCGGGCTGTTGAGCAGGCGGGCGAGGATGTTCGCCACCTCGCGCACGTTCTCGACGAGGCTCTCTGGCAGCTCGTCGCGCCGCAGGGCCTCCTCGACAACGGGTAGCGGGACCATCGCCAGCGCAGCGCCGCACCTCAGCGTGAAGGGCGCATCCATCGCGCACAGCACGCCGGGCTCGCCGTCGTCGGTCGAGAACTCCGCGATGAGCGCGGGAGGGTCCTCGGTGAGGTCGCGCCCCTCCACCTTGTCGATCACCACGGGTCGACCGAGCAGGTCGACCAGCAGGTCTCGGATGTCCTCCTGGATCGGAACCGGGTAGTGAGCGGGCACGTTCAGACGGCGGGAGCGCCGATGACCTCAGCGAAGTCGTCAGCGGTGAACGGCTTGGCCAGCAAGAACTCAGCGCCTGCGCCGATCGCCTGCTCACGCATCTCGGTGGTGGATTCGGACGTGATGAACCCGAAGCGTACTTCGTTCCCTGCCGCCCGAAGGGCCTGCAGGAGCTCGATCCCGTTCACGTTGGGCATGTTCCAGTCGCTGAGGACCAGGTCGGGCTGCTCGGCCTCGATGGCGGCGAGGGCTTCGGCGCCGTCGGCGGCCTCACGAAGGGTGCCGTCTCCGAAGCCGGCCTGGCGCAGGGTGCGGGAGACGATCATGCGCATGGCGCGGCTGTCGTCGACGACGAGGATGTTCTTGATGTTCGACATCTTGTTGACTCCGTTGGGAAGGTCGGGGGGAGGTGGGCGGAGGTCGGATTCGGAGCTGGTCGAGGACGTCAGCTACCCGCGACGGCGACCTGCTCATGCGCGGCCGGCGCCGCGGCGTCGTCCTTGCGCTCGAGCACCCGCACCGCGAGCCAGGAGTCTTCGAC
>DATCYI010000078.1:0-5432 GCA_036570385.1 Acidimicrobiales bacterium
GCCGCGGCTGCCTCGGCCGACACCCGCATCCACCGGGCGTCGCTCGATCGGCTCGCCGCGGCCCAGCAGCCCATGCCCGAGCCGTGGCCCGATGACGCCCGCCAGGCACTGTCCGACCTGCTCCTCGCGGGCCACAGGGCCATCCCCGTGATCGAGGCGCTCGACGAGATGGGGCTCTGGACGCAGGTGCTGCCCGAGTGGCGGGCCGTGCGCAGCAAGCCCCAGCGCAACGCCTACCACCGCTTCACCGTCGACCGGCACCTGCTCGAGGCGGCCGCCAATGCCGCGTCCCTGGTGGCCCGCACCGACCGACCCGACCTGCTCGTGCTCGGTGCCCTGCTGCACGACATCGGCAAGGGCTACCCGGGCGACCACACCGAGGTGGGGATCGAGCTGCTCGGCACCATCGGGCCCCGGTTGGGCTTCCCTCCCGCCGACGTAGCGGTGCTGCAGGCGATGGTGCGGCACCACCTGCTCCTCCCGGATGTGGCGACCCGGCGCGACCTCGACGATCCCGAGACGGTCCGGTCGGTCGCCGAGGCGCTCGGCGACCGGCGCACCCTCGGCCTGCTCGGCGCGCTGACCGAGGCCGACAGCGTCGCCACCGGACCAGCCGCCTGGGGCACCTGGAAGGCCGATCTCGTCCGCGAGCTCGTGTCCCGCACCTCGTTCGTGCTGGGCGGCGGCGCGGCCGAGGAGGTCAGCGACGACTTCCCCAACAGCGCCCACCTCGACCTGCTGCGGGCCGGCGAGCAGCGGTTCCTCGCCGAGGACGACCGCATCACGATCGTCACCCAGGACCGCGACGGGCTCCTCAGCCGAGTGACGGGGGTGATGGCGCTGCACGGCCTTGCCGTCCTCGACGCTGCCGTCACCACCCTCGACGGCATGGCTCTCGAAGCGCTCCGGGTGGAGTCGAGCTTCGGCCCGGCCATCGTCTGGGACAAGGTCCTGGTCGACCTCGAGAAGGTGCTCGACGGCCGCCTCGCCCTGCAGGCCCGCCTCGCCGAGCGGGCGCGCGTCTACGGACGTCAGCGCCCGGCAGCGACCCTGCAGGAGCCGCCGCGCGTGCTCATCGACAACGGCGCCTCTCGCGACGCCACGGTCATCGAGGTCCACGCGCCCGACTCCATCGGCGTGCTGTACCGGATCACCCGGGCGCTCGCCGAGCTCGACCTCAGCATCACATCGGCCAAGGTGCAGACGCTCGGCGAGCGGGTGGTCGACGCGTTCTACGTGCGCGGCCCGGCGGGTGGCAAGGTCACCGACCCTGCCGTGCTGGTCGAGGTGGAGCGAGCCCTGCTCCACGAGCTCAGCCACTGAGCCCGCCTAGGGTCCCGACGAGCCGACAACGGGGGGAACCGTGGAAGAGACAGCCATCGACATCGCCGAGCAGGTGCGAGCCGGGCGCCGCAGCGCAACGGAGGTGCTGGAGGCGTGCCTGGCCGAGGTGGCGGCGGGCAACGAGGCGCTGAACGCCTTCGTGCACATCGACGAGGGCTTGGCCCGCGAAGCCGCGGCCGCGGTCGACGCGGCGGTCACGGAGGGTCGCGACCCCGGCCCGTTCGCCGGCGTGCCGATCGGCGTCAAGGACCTCGAGGACTGCGCGGGCATGCCCACCAGCCACGGGTCGCTCGTCTACAAGGGGAGCGCCCCGGTGGCCGCGGACTCGGTCCACCTCGCCCGGTTGCGAGCAGCCGGGGCGGTGCCGATCGGCAAGACGGCAGCCCCGGAGTTCGGAACCCTCAACTTCACCAAGACCCGTGCGTGGGGCATCACCCGCAACCCGTGGGATCCGAGCCGCACGCCGGGCGGGTCGTCAGGCGGGACGGCGGCAGCGGTCGCGGCAGGGCTCATCCCGTGCGGCACGGCCAGCGACGGCGGAGGGTCAACGCGCATCCCCGCCGGGTTCAGCGGCCTGGTCGGGATGAAGCCGAGCCACGGTCGCATCCCGCACCCCGGCCCCACCGGCTCCCAGACGGCGGTGTCGGGCCTGCTCACCACGACCGTCGCGGACAGCGCCCGTCACCTCGACGTCACGGCCGGACCCGACGACCGCGACAGGCTGTCGCTGCCGGCGCCGACGGTTCGCTACGAGGACGCCATCGAGACCCTCGACGTAGGCGCCCTGCGAGCCCGCTGGTCGCTCGACCTCGGCTTCGTGGAGGACGTCGACCCGGAGGTCGCAGAGATCGCCCGCGCTGCCGCGGAGAAGCTGGTGGCCGCCGCGGCGCTGGCCGGCGACGACGGCGAGGTGCGCCTGAGCGACCCCGTTCGCGCCTGGCTCGGGATGGGCGCGATGGACCTGTGGTTCGGCATCGAGGAGGACATGTGGCCGGCCGTCGCCGACGACCTCACCCGCTACAGCCGCGGCGTCCTCGAGCAGACTGAGGCCTACCCGGTGTCGAAGTTCGCCCGTGCGGTCCGAGCGCGCGAGCAGCTGACCCTCGACGCAGCGGCCCTCTTCGCGGAGGTCGACGTGCTCCTCACGCCCACCACCGCCGTGCCCGCCTTCGCAGCCGAGGGGCCACCGCCGGGTGGCGCCATGGCCACGCCGTTCACGATGCTCGCCAACCTGTGCTGGAACCCGTCGATCTCGGTGCCCGCCGGCCTCACCAGCGAGGGGCTGCCGGTCGGTCTGCAGATCACCGCCGCCCGCCACCGGGACGAGGTGCCCCTGCGCCTGGCCCGGATCTGGGAGCAGACCTCGCCCTGGCCTCGCCACGCTCCGCGCGTCGCTGCCTGAGCTGCACTGGCCAGCTACTGGTCGCGCAGGAAGCGCTCCACCTCTTCGGCGATGGTCTCGGCCGAGGGGACGATGCCGGGCTCGGCGTCGTGGGCCTCCTCGAGGGAGCTGACGTAGGTGGAGGTCTCCTCGTCGGCGTCGACCAGCTCGCTGACCTGTCGCTCGTAGGACGCCGAGGCGATCTCGAGATCGGTGGTGGCCACCCAGGTGTCGAGCATGGCCGCCGTGCGCGTGACGAGCGCCAAGGCGGCCTTCGGCGACGGGGCGCCCGGGACGTACGACGGGACCGTCGCCCACAGGGAGGCTGACGTGAGCCCTGCCTTGCGCCAGGCCTCGTGGAGCACGCCGACGATGCCGGTGGGTCCCTCGTAGCTCGAAGGCTGGAGGGTCACCCCGCCCACCACCTCGAGGGTGGGAGCGGTCCCGACCACGGGCGTCGGTCGGGTGTGGGGCACCTCGGCCAGCAGCGCGCCGAGGGTGATGCACAGCTGGGCGCCGAGGGTGGTGGCGATGGTTGTGAGCTGGTCAGAGTACGTGCGCCAGCGGAGCTGTGGCTCCGTGCCGACGACGAACACGACGTCGCGGTCGGTGCCGGGGATCGACCCGGCGTACACCTCGGTGCTGGGCCAGGAGATGTCGCGCACACCGTCGTCGTCGAGGGTCACTACCGGCCGGGTGGTGGTGAAGTCGTAGAACTCCTCCGGATCGATGTCGGCCACCAGCTGCGCATCCCAGCGATCTGCCAGGTAGCGGGCGGCGCTCGTGGCGGCATCGCCGGCGTCGTTCCACCCTTCGAACGCGGCGATCACCACGGGTTCGTGCAGCTCGGGCCGGGAGATCCAGCGGAGGTGCTCCATACCGCGAGGGTACCGGCGACGGTGCGAGGAGCCTGCCGCGCCTGGCCGCATGAGGAACTTTCGGGCCTGGGCGGCGACAATCGGTCCATGAACCGCCTGCTTGCCATGCTCGCCCTCGCCGCCGCAGTGCTGCTCGCCACCGCAGGGGTGGCGAGTGCCCACGTGGATGTCGAGGCGGAGGAGCCGGTGGCCGGCGCCACGACCACCGTGACCTTCAGCTTCCACCACGGCAAGGACGGAACCGCCACGACCGGTCTCGAGGTGAAGCTGCCCGACGGGGCATCGGTGGTCGAGGTGCCGGAGGTGCCGGGTTGGACGAGCTCTGTCGACGAGGCCGCGGGCATCGTGTCGTGGACCGGTGGCTCCGTGCCCGACGGCCAGGACGGCGTCTTCCCGGTGGTGCTCGTCCTGCCGCCCACGCCTGGCGAGGTGCTGTTCCCGACGGTGCAGATCACCGAGGCCGGCGAGCTGGCCTGGATCGACGAGGAGCAGGGCGAGGGCGAGGACGTGAGCTCGGCGCCGCGCTTGACCCTGGCCGCCGACCCGAACGCCGCAGCCACGACCACGACCACGACCGAAGCCGAGCCCAGCACGACGACGTCCGAGCCGGTCGAGGTCACGACCACCACCAACGACCTGCCGGGCTCGGTCCTCGAGGCCGAGGCTCGGGGCGACGGGGAAGACGAGTCGCTGGCGCCCGTCGTCATCGGCTCGGGGATCCTGGCGCTCGTGGCCATCGGGGTCGGCGGCCTGCTCCTGAAGCGCCGCATGGGCTGAGCAGCGCGCTCGCGGCGGGGCATGGGCCGGAGCGGCATCGGTAGGATCGGGCCCATGCCCACCCGCACTGTCCGCACGGTCGCCGAGGTGATGCGCACCTCCGTGGTCACCTCCCAGCCGTCCGACACCGTCGCTGCGGCCTCGGCTCGCATGGTCGACGAGGGCGTCGGCGCCGTGATCGTCGTCGACGGCAAGCGCCCGATCGGCATCCTCACCGAGCGCGACCTCGTGCGCTTCAACGCCACCGGTGCCGCTCCCGATGACACCAAGGTCAGCGAGTGGATGACGGAGTCGCCCGACTGCGCGGCCCCCACGCTCTCGGTGCAGGAGGCCTTCGCCGACCTCTCGGAGAGGCCGTACCGGCACCTTCCGATCGTGGAGGGCGACGAGCTCGTCGGCGTGGTGTCGCTGCGCTCGCTCGCGGCGCTCGCCCAGATCCAGCCCGTCGTGCACCCGTCCACCATCGAGGCGCCGCCCGGCTTGGAGGGCGTGATCGTGGCTGAGACCTCCGTGGGCGATGTGCGCGGGCTCGAGGGCTTCTACCACTACCGCGAGTACAACGCGGTCGAGCTGGCCGACAAGCTCGCGCTCGAGGACGTGTGGTTCCTGCTCTTCGACGGCCACCTGCCGAGCGAAGCCGAACGGGCTGCCTTCGCCGACGAGATCCGTCCGCTGCGCCGCGTGCCCGAGTCCGTCGCCGCCCTGCTGCCCGCCCTCGCCGAGTCCAGCCAGACGGTCATGGAGGCGGTGCGCTCCGCCATGTCGATGGTCGGCGCCGCCGAGGGCTACCGGCCGACGCTCGACATCGACCACGCCGAGCGCCGTCGCAACGCGCTGCAGATGTGCGCGGTGATGCCCACGCTGATCATGGCCATCCATCGCCTGCAGGCGGGCCTCGAGCCGATCGACCCGCGCGACGACCTCGGCTACGGCGCCAACTACCTGTGGATGCTCACCGGTGAGGACTTCGACGCCGAGCGGGGCCGTGCCGTCGAGCAGTACCAGATCACCACGATCGACCACGGCTTCAACGCGTCGACCTTCACCGCCCG
>DATCYI010000079.1:0-3625 GCA_036570385.1 Acidimicrobiales bacterium
CGAGCGGCGCTCTGGCAGCGAGCCGCTGGTTGGCGCGAGCAGCTCGTCGCCGGTGTGCTGGCCGACGTGGAGGGAGCGGTGGAGTCGGCGGCCGCGGCCCACGAGGTGGTGCCCGGCATCGTCAACCTGTGCGCGCCCGAGGTCGACAGCGAAGCGCTGCTCTTCCTGCTCGAGCACGATCACCGGGTGCTCGCATCCGCCGCTTCGAGCTGCGCCAGCGGCGCCCAGGCGCCCTCGCACGTCCTCGCCGGGATGGGGATAGATCGCTCGCTGGCCGCTGGCTCGCTGCGCCTGTCGATGGGGTGGACCACCACCGACGACGACATCGCCGCCGCCCGGACCGGTGTGCCCGAGGCCATCGCCAAGCTGCGATCCCACGCCCGCGATGGGGCTCCGGCATGACCGCCGCGCACGCCGGGCGCGTGCTCGTCGCGATGTCGGGAGGCGTCGACTCGTCGGTCGCCGCCGCACTGCTGCTCGAAGCCGGGCGTGACGTCGTCGGCGTCACCATGAAGCTGTGGGGCGGCGAGTCCGACTCCGGTTGCTGCTCGGTGTCCGACGTCGAGGACGCTCGCCGCGTGGCTCGCCAGCTCGGCATCGAGCACCACGTCTTCAACTTCGGCGACGACTTCGACGAGCACGTGGTGGCGCCCTACGTCGCCGACCACGCGGCCGGCCGCACGCCCAACCCCTGCATCGAGTGCAACCGCCACCTGAAGTTCGACCGGCTGCTGCGGCGCGCCGACGCCCTCGGGTTCGACGAGGTGGCCACCGGCCACCACGCCCGCATCGTCGAGCACGCCGACGGCACCCGCCGGGTGGCGCGGGGCGCCGACCCTGCCAAGGACCAGTCGTACGTCGTACACGTGCTCGACCAGGTGGCCCTCGCCCGCGTGTCGTTCCCCGTCGGGCACCTCACCAAGGCGGCCGTGCGGGAGGAGGCGGCACGCCTCGGCCTGGCCACGGCCGACAAGCCCGACAGCCAGGACGTCTGCTTCATCACCGCCACCGGTGGGCGATCGGCGTTCCTGGCCGATCGCGTGGACACCCACGCCGCGGCGGTCGTCGACCGCTCCGGCGCCGAGGTCGGGCGCGTCGACGCCGTCGAGCTGGTGACCATCGGGCAGCGCCACGGCCTCGGCCTGCCAGGGGGCAGCGATCCTCGCTACGTGGTGTCGGTCGACGTGCCCGCAGCGCGGGTGGTGGTGGGCAGCAAGGCCGACCTGCTCACGGACCGGGTGCGGGTGTCAGGGCTCACGTGGGCGGCCGGTGTGGTGCCCGGCCGGCTGCTCGCCCAGACCAGCGCCCACGGCGACCCCCGCCCCTGCCGGGTCGAGGGCGACCACGTCGTCTACGACGCCCCGGCCCGCCGCACCGCGCCCGGCCAGGCCGTCGTGCTCCACGCCGGCGACGAGGTGGTGGCCGGCGCCACCGCCGTCTGAGGCCAAGACCCCAAGATCTGTGGGCGCGTGAGCACGCATTGCGTGCCTCAGCGCCCACAGATCTCGTCAGCTGGGGTGGGGCCAGGCGCGGTCGAGGAGGGCCATGTTGCAGTCGGTGGCGGCGAGGACGCCGTCGGTGATGGAGGCGGACATGTTGGCCCGCATCGTCGTCACGTCGCCGACGGCCCAGACGCCTTGGACGGTGGTGCGCTTGGTGCCGTCGACGACGATGCTGCCGTTGTCGTCTACCGCGCAGCCGAGGTCCACCGCGAGCGCCGTGTTGGGCGTGGGCATGAGCGCCACGAACAGCGCGCCGACCGGCACATCGGAGCCATCGGCCAGCGACAGGCCCGAGATCGAGCGGCCGTCGCCTTGCACCCGTGCGATCGGGCGGTCGTCGACGGTGACGCCGTGCGCCTCGAGGTCCGCCTTCGCCGCGGGGTCGATCTCGGCCGAGAACGCCGTGACCCGATCGCTCCAGACGGTCAGCAGCCGGGCGATGTGGGGGACGTTCGCCGGCGACCCGATCACCGCGAGGTGCAGGTCGGCGTGCTCGAAGCCGTCGCAGTACGGGCAGGTGAACACGCCACGGCCCCAGTGCTCGTCGAGGCCGGGGATGGCGGGCGGGTTGTCGTTGGCCCCGGTGGCCAGGACCACGAGCGAGGCGCTGGTGGGCCGGCCGCCGACCGATGCCCGGAAGCCGCCGTCGACCCGGACGAGGTCGCTGACCCGGCCGTCGACGAGCTGCACGCTCGGGTAGCGGGCGAGGTCCTTCTCGGCTGCGGTGATGACCTCGCCGGGAGACGCGCCGTCCTGGGTGATCAGGCCGTGCACGTGGTGGACGGTGCCGTTGCGGGGCGGGCCGCTGCCCGCGACCAGGACCGAGCGGCGCGCCCGGCCCAGGTTGAGCGCTGCGCTGAGGCCGGCGTAGCTCCGCCCGACCACCAGGACGTCCCAGTCGGGCTCGATGAGGTCAGATGAGGTTGCCATGGAGGTGACGTTAGGAGCGCGGCTCGTTTCCGCATAGCGTCTTGCTGATGAAGCAAGAACCGGCCAGCCGCATGGAAGACCTCGTCCGCCGTCGCCTGCGGAGCCTGCGCCAGGCCCGGGGCTGGACGCTCGACCAGCTGGCCTCGCGCGCGCACATCGGAGCGTCGACGATCAGCCGGATCGAGACCGGGCACCGGCGCCTGGCCATCGACCAGCTGGCCGACCTGGCGCGGGCGCTCGAGACCACCGTCGACGACCTGCTCAGCACCGACGACGGCGACGACGTGGTGATCAAGCCCGTCCGCTCTCCCAACCGCCACGGCGTGGTGCACTGGCCGCTCACCCGCCCGAACGACGCCTCCGGCCGCACCGTCGCCAAGATGCGCATCCCGGCGTCGAAGAAGCAGCCCGAGCCCAAGGTCCACCCGGGGCGCGAGTGGTTCTACGTCCTGGAGGGCACGGTGCGCCTCGTGCTGGGGGAGCGGGAGCACCTGGTGGAGGCCGGCCAGGCCGCGGACTTCGACACCATGACGCCGCACTGGTTCGTCGGCTTCGGTGGCCCGGTCGAGATCCTCACGATCTTCGACCACCACGGCGAGAGCGCCCACCTGCGCCCCGCCAAGAGCGACAGCTGAGAGCGCCGCTGGCCGCTGCCTAGGCGCCGACGGTGAGGCGCATGCCCTCGGTCTGGGTCTGCAGCCGACGGGCGACCTGGTTGGTGAGCGTCACCACCAGGTCGGCCTGGGCCTCGTCGTGGGAGGCCATGCCGCAGGCCGGGGTGATGATGGCCTGCTCGCGCAGCTGCACCGGATCGCAGCCGCCGGCGGTGAGCGACGCCCACTCGCTCGACAGCGCGTGCCAGAGCCGCTCGGGCCGGTTGCCGACGGGGCCGTTCGTCGGGACCGCGCCCCACGCCACCCAGCCGCCGCGCTCGAGGAAGCTGCCGATGGCGCCGGCGTGCTCGACGGCGCCGCTGGCGAGGGGCAGCGAGAGGATCTGCGGACCGGACTGGAGGACGACCTTCCAGTCGGCCTCGCCGCAGCAGTGCACACCGGTCATCGCGTGCGGCTCGATCACGGCCAGCACGCTCGAGAGCAGGTCGATCGTGCGGTTGGGCTCCAGCGAGAAGCCGGGCTGCATGGCGGCGGTGAAGCCGGGCTCGTCGACGAACACGACCAGCGGGGCCAGCGGCG
>DATCYI010000080.1:0-7765 GCA_036570385.1 Acidimicrobiales bacterium
CGTCGAGGATCAGGCGCTGCGGCGGCGCTTCGGAGCGGCGGGTCGCCATGTCTTGCGAGCCTCCTCCATCAAGGAGTCGGAGACAGGGCCGGACTCGGCATCCATCTCGGCCAGCAGCACCCCCAGGCGGTCGCGCTGCAGCTGGCGCCGCACGGCGTCGTTCACATACGACGAGAGCTCTCGGCGGCCGGCCCGTTCTCGCGCTTCGGCGAGGACGGTCTCATCGAGACTCAGGGATACCTTTGACACAGCCATCGCGGTATCGTACCCCTAGTAGGAATCAGGTGGCGAGGCCCGATCGATTCCCCAGCCCGCCGATCCCGCCCGGGAAGCCCCACGGATCCAGCGCGCCGCTCACCGCAGCCATGGCCCGCCAGCACTCGTAAGGGGCACCCCCGGTGGCACACATCCAGGACCGCTGGGAGACCGTCGTCGATGGCCGGCTCATGCGCGCTCTTTGCCCACCTGCTCCCTGCATCCGAGGCCCGCGCCCGACGCGTGGTTTGGGGACCTGCTGGGAGGACCCAAGCGAGGACCCGAGTTTGGACCGATCTCGGAACAGGAGTCCGCACCTAGGTCTCCAGCTCGGTTCCGAGTCCTGCCGCTACGAGAGGGCGCCGACGACCGGTGTACTGACGAAGGCGACGACGCAGACGATCACGGACGCTCGCAGCCAGCCACGAACCCGCCCGGGTGAGCCGCCCAGCACTTCGGACGCTTCGTCGAGGTACCACCACCCCGTCAGGCGAACGTTGTCGGCGAGCGTGCTTTGCGCACCCGACCAGCGGTCACCTGGTACGCGCGTTCGGACGGCCTCGACGCTGGCCAAGACGAGCGACGTACCCCAGACCAAGCCGCCAGTGGCCATGGCCGGCACTCCCAACGTGGGCGCCCCAGCAACCGCGATGAGAAACCCAACGCACACCAGGACCGCTCCAAGGTGCAGGCCGATGAGCCTCGCGAGATACCGCCGAGCCGCCTGCTGTGTCAGCACCCGATCGGCGTTCCTCACGGGACCACCATGCCCGATTCGGCTTGTGCAATCGCCGAGATGATCCGTACGGCTGCCCTATGTCCTCTTGTCGACCGCCATTCCGACGGACCAGGGTCGGACCGAGCGCGCTCCCGGAGCACGTTTGCCCAGGTCAGGGCACCTGCTCGTCAGATGTCGTAGTAGAGGGTGAACTCGTAGGGGTGGGGGCGCAGGCGCAGGGCGTCGACCTCGCGGGTGCGCTTGTAGGTGATCCACGTCTCGAGCAGGTCGTCGGTGAAGACGTCGCCGGCGCGCAGGAAGTCGTTGTCGGCCTCGAGCGCGTCGAGCGCGGCCTCCAGCGAGCCGGGCACCTGGGGGACGCGGGCGAGCTCCTCGGGCGGGAGGTCGTAGAGGTCCTTGTCCATCGGGTCCGGGGGCTCGATGCGGTTGTTGATGCCGTCGAGGCCGGCGAGCATCATCGCCGCGAAGGCCAGGTACGGGTTCGACGTGTTGTCGGGGCAGCGGAACTCGACGCGCTTGGCCTTCGGGCTGCGCTGACCGAGCGGGATGCGGCACGCCGCCGACCGGTTGCGCTGGCTGTACACGAGGTTCACCGGCGCCTCGTAGCCCGGCACCAGCCGCTTGAAGCTGTTGGTGGTGGGGTTGGTGAAGGCGATCACGGCGTCGGCGTGGTGCAGCAGCCCGCCGATGTACCAGCGGGCGAGGTCGGAGAGGCCGGCGTAGCCCGCCTCGTCGTAGAAGAGCGGCTCGCCGCCCTTCCAGAGCGACTGGTGCACGTGCATGCCCGAACCGTTGTCCTCGAAGATCGGCTTCGGCATGAACGTGAGGCTCTTGCCGGCCTGCCAGGCGACGTTGCGGCACACGTACTTGAAGGTCATGAGCTTGTCGGCCATCGACAGGAGGGTGTCGAACTTCACGCCGATCTCGCCCTGGCCACCCGACGCCACCTCATGGTGGTGCAGCTCGGTCTCGATGCCCACCTCGTGGAGGACGGCCGACATCTCCGAGCGCAGGTCCATGAAGTGGTCCATCGGAGGGGCCGGGAAGTAGCCCTCCTTGGTGCGGGGCTTGTACCCGAGGTTCGGGCCTTCGTCCTTGCCCGTGTTCCAGGAGCCCTCGACCGAATCGACCTTGTAGAAGCTCCGGTTCGGGCCTGTCTCGAAGCGCACGTCGTCGAACACGAAGAACTCCGGCTCAGGACCGAAGTAGGCGGTGTCGGCGATGCCGGTGGAGAACAGGTGCTCTTCGGCCTTCTGCGCGATGTAGCGCGGGTCGCGGCTGTAGCGCTCGCCGGTGACCGGGTCGGCCACGAAGCAGTGGAGGATCAGCGTCTTCCGGGCCCGGAACGGGTCGAGGTACGCCGTGTTCGGGTCGGCGACCAGGACCATGTCGGATTCCTGGATCTCCTGGAACCCGCGCACGGAGGAGCCGTCGAAGGCGTGTCCCTCTTCGAACTGGCCCTCGTCGAGGACGTTCGCCGGGATCGTCACGTGCTGCATGACGCCGGGCAGGTCGCAGAACCGAAGGTCGACGAACTCGACGCCTTCGGACCCGACCAGCTCGAGCACCTCGTTCGGGGTGCGTTCGTCCACTTTGCTGCCTCCTGGTTGCGACCGGCGGGCCGACGCTACTTCGGTGCCGAAAACGACACGAACCTGCACTGCTCGCGGGCGGGGCCCGGAGCAGTGCAGGTTCGCAGGACGTCTGGGATCAGAGCGCCACGCTGCAGATGGTGTCGACGATGATCTGGGTGACCTCGTACGGATCGCAGTTGGCGTTGGGCCGGCGGTCCTCGATGTAGCCCTTCTTGTCGACCTCGACCTGCCACGGGATGCGCACCGAGGCGCCACGGTTCGACACGCCGTAGCTGTACTCGTTGTACGGCGCCGTCTCGTGCTGGCCGGTGAGGCGGTCCTCGATGTCGTGGCCGTAGACCGCGATGTGCTCCATCACCTTGGTGCCGAGCGCCTCGCAGCCGGCGATGATGGCGTCGTAGCCCTCGCGCATGGCCTTGGTCGAGAAGTTGGTGTGGGCGCCGGCGCCGTTCCAGTCGCCCTTCACCGGCTTGGGGTCGAGGGTGGCGGACACGCCGAAGTCCTCGGCGATGCGGTAGAGCAGCCAGCGGGCAACCCAGAGCTCGTCGGCGACCTGCGGGGGAGCGACCGGTCCGACCTGGAACTCCCACTGGCCGGGCATCACCTCGGCGTTGATGCCGGAGATGTGGAGGCCAGCAGCGAGGCAGGCATCGAGATGGGCCTCGACGACGTCGCGGCCGTAGACCTCGTCGTCGCCGACGCCGCAGTAGTAGCCGCCCTGCGGTGCAGGGAAGCCGCCGAAGGGGAAGCCGTACGGACGGCCGTCCTTGAAGAACGTGTACTCCTGCTCGATGCCGAAGAGCGGCTCCATGTCCGCGTACTTCTCGGCGGTCTCGGCGCAGGCCCGGCGCGTGTTCGTGGCGTGCGGCGTCATGTCGATGTAGAGCACCTCGCAGAGCACGAGGAGGTTGTCCCCGCCACGGATCGGGTCGGGGCACGTGAACACCGGCTGCAGCACGCAGTCGGAGGCGTCGCCCGGAGCCTGGTTGGTGGAGGAGCCATCGAAGCCCCAGATCGGCAAGTCGGCAGGCTTCACGCCGTCCTCGACGATCTTGGTCTTCGAGCGCAGCTTGGCCGTCGGCTTCGTGCCGTCGACCCAGATGTACTCAGCCTTGTACGCCATCGGGGGTCCTTTCCTCCACGCGGGGAGCGTCTCTGGTGACTGGCCCGCCCAGCCAAGGTCGGCGGCGGCCGTCGACAACCTCCCAGGAGGCGGTTTCCCGGCCTTTTCCCATCTGTGAACGCAATGTGAACGGCCCCGATCTCAGAGTGTGCGCCAGGCCCCCGGCCTGTCATCATTCGGTCATGGAGCGCCAGCGTGACTACGTCCTGAGGACCGTCGAGGAGCGAGGGGTCCGGCTGATCAGGCTCTGGTTCACCGACGTGCTGGGTCAGCTCAAGTCCTTCGCCATCTCGCCGGCCGAGCTGGAGGGCGCCTTCGACGAGGGCATGGGCTTCGACGGCTCGGCGATCGACGGGTTCAGCCGGGTGCAGGAGAGCGACGTCCTGGCCAAGCCCGACCCCAACAGCTTCGAGCTGCTCCCGTGGGCCGACTCCTACGGCACGTCGGCCCGGATGTTCTGCGACATCACGAACATCGACGGCACACCGTTCGAGGGCGACCCGCGCCAGGTGCTGCGCCGCAACCTCGACAAGGCGCGCGAGCGGGGCTTCAGCTTCTACGCCGCGCCGGAGCTCGAGTTCTTCTACTTCGCCGACGCTGACACCACGAAGGGCCCGCCGGTCCCCCTCGACCACGCCTCCTACTTCGACCTCACCACCGCGGACGTGGCCTCGGACCTGCGCCAGCGCACGATCCACACCCTCGAGGCCATGGGCATCCCGGTGGAGTACAGCCACCACGAGGACGCACCGAGCCAGCACGAGATCGACCTCCGCTACACGGATGCGCTGGCCATGGCCGACAACGTCATGACCTTCCGGCTCGTCGTCCGGGAGGTCGCGCTGGAGGCGGGGGTGCACGCCACGTTCATGCCGAAGCCCCTCGCCGACGTGCAGGGCTCGGGCATGCACACCCACTTCTCTCTCTTCGAGGGCGACACCAACGCCTTCTACGACCCGGGCGACGACCGCAACCTCTCGAAGGTCGCCCGCGGCTTCATCGCCGGCGTGCTCCACCACGCCAACGAGATGGCCGCGGTCACCAACCAGTGGGTCAACTCGTACAAGCGCCTGGTGATGGGCTTCGAGGCGCCGGTCTACGTGGCCTGGGCCCGCAACAACCGCTCGGTGGTCGTGAACGTGCCGCCGATCAAGCTCGGCAAGGCCGACTCGGCCCGCATCGAGTTCCGGGCGCCCGACCCCGCGTGCAACCCCTACCTGGCCTTCTCGGTGGTGCTCGCCGCCGGCCTCAAGGGCATCGAGGAGGGCTACGACCTCCCCGCCGAGACGTCGGCCAACCTGTACCACCTGACCGAGCAGGAGCTCGTGGCGGAGGGCGTGGGCGCGCTGCCCGGGAACCTCTCGGAGGCGCTCGACGCCATGGAGGAGTCCGAGCTGGTCGCCGAGGCCCTCGGTGAGCACGTGTTCAAGTGGTTCATCCGCAACAAGCGCGCCGAGTGGCAGGACTACAAGACCCAGGTGAGCCAGTTCGAGCTCGATCGCTACCTGCCCCGCCTCTGATCCAACGCTCGTGGAACCGCTGCTCATCTACCCCGACCCGGCTCCGCCGGAGCTCGCCCAGACCCTCGATCTGGGTGGCTACGCGTGGAAGGCCGTCTCCGACGAGGCGTCCCTCGCCGCAGCCGAGCCGCAGGGTGGGTGGTCGGGGGCGATCGTCGTTGCGTCCGACGACCCCGAGCGCGCGTTCACGTTCTGCCGGGTGCTGCGCAAGGGCGACGTCCCCCTCTCACCGCTCCTGCTGCTGGTGTCGGGTGCGCAGCTCCACGAGCTCGAGCTGCGCGACGACCTCTTCGACGACTTCTGCCTGAACCCGTTCCACCCCCGCGAGCTAGAGGCCCGGCTCAAGCACCTGTTCTCCCGGGCGGGCCTGGGCCTGGGCGACCGGCCCGAGCTGGTCGAGTACGGCGACCTGGTTCTCAACCTGGAGACCTACCAGGCGGCGGTGGCCGGCAAGCCGATCGACCTCACCTACATGGAGTACGAGCTCCTCAAGTTCCTGGCCAGCAACCCGGGCAAGGTCTTTACCCGCGAGACGCTGCTGTCCCGGGTCTGGGGCTACGAGTACTACGGCGGGGCCCGCACGGTCGACGTCCACATCCGACGGCTGCGGGCCAAGCTGGGCGAGGAGCACGCCAACCTCATCCAGACCGTGCGATCGGTGGGGTACCGCTTCGGCCAGTCGCGCTGGTGAGGCTGGCGACAGCGCCGATCTCGGCCTGACTAGTCAGTTCGGGCGTTCACAAGGGTCCGTCCGGGCCATACCGCTCGGACCCGAATTGCTTCACGATCGGTGGTCGGGTGACCACGATCGGAAGGCGCGGGCGGATGCAGTCAAGGGCGAGGCGGATCAGGGGCAGCATCTTGTCCGTCATCGTGGGGATCGCGGTCGTCGGCTCGACGCTCGTGGCCGCGCCGGCTGCAGCGTCCGATGCGCCCCCGTTCATCCCCTGGCCGTCGCTGCTGCCGAGCTTCACGACCGGCTACCAGCCCTCGAGCGCCAACGACTGCACGTCCGGTCAGGTGCAGTGCGTCGACGCGGTCATCGACGAGATGGCGCGCCGGGTGCAGCCCCTCGACGACGCCTGCGACCACAACGTGCTCTTCGGGCTGATGTACCTGCGCACCACCGAGCAGTACCGGGTGTCGGCTACGCAGCCCGGGTTCTTCAGCGACCCGGCCTTCATCAACCACCAAGACGCCGTGTTCGCCCGCTACTACTTCGAGGCCTGGGACGCGTACCGGGCCGGCGACATGGCCGCCACCCCGCGCGCCTGGCAGATCGCGTTCTCCGCCGCCGACAACCGCAGGGTCAGCGGCCTCGGGAACATGCTGCTCGGCATGTCCGCCCACGTGAACCGCGACCTGCCGATGGTCCTCGCCGAGATCGGGCTGGTGAAGCCCGACGGCACCTCCCGCAAGCCGGACCACGACAAGGTCAACGAGTTCCTGAACCTGGTCATCGAGCCGCTGATGGCCGAGGCCGGGGCCCGCTTCGACCCGTCGATCGACGACCTGGCCTTCGACGGCACCCACCTCGACGAGGTGGCCGTGATGCAGCTGCTCATGCTGTGGCGCGAGCAGGCCTGGCGCAACGCCGAGGCCATCGTTAACGCCCCCACTCCCGAGGCCCGCGCCGCGGTGCTCGCCGGCATCGAGCGCCTGGCCGCCATCGAGGCGAACCTCATCGTGGCGGCGACGTCGTACTCGCCTCTCAACCTGCAGGGCGCCCTCAGCCAGCTGGGTGCGCTGCTGGCCGATCCGGTCCGCGTGCTGCAGGCCCAGCTCGACCGCACCATCAACGTGCTCAGCGGGGCGCTCGGCACCCTGTTCACGTCGGGCGCCACGATTCGCGACCGCTACTGCGCCGCGCACGGCTGACGCCGGGTCTCGGCGCGGCGGCCAGCCGACGCCTTGGCGATCAGACGTTGAGGTCGATGAGCTCGCTGCCCTCGTTGACGGCCTCGCCGTTCTCCTTGAGGGCCCAGCCCAGGATGCCGGCGACGACGGCACCGGTCATCATCACCGACACCGGGATGCCGACCACGAGCACGAGCACGATGATGGCCTGTCCGAGCATGGTGTCATCCTGCCCCGAGGTGGGCCCAGGCTTCCACCTCGACGAGCGCCCCGAGCGGGAGGTCGGCCACGCCGACCGCTGAGCGGGCCGGGCGGTGGTCGCCGAACAGCTCGACGTAGACCTCGTTCATCTTCGGGTAGTCGCTGCCGAGGTGGCGCAGGAACACCGTCGTCTTCACGACATCCGTGAGCGACGCGCCGGCGCCCTCCAGCAGCGCCTCGAGGTTCGCCACGGCCTGCCGCAGCTCGCCGTCGACGCCGCCGGGCACGAGCTTGCCGTCGATGATGCCCACCTGGCCCGAGACGATCAGCCAATCCCCGGCGCGGACGATGGGCGTGTAGGGACCGACGGGCTTCGACATGGCACCAGTCTCGCGGGCCTGAAGCAGCGCCGCACCGCTAGCGCCAGCGGGTGCCGGTGGGCCAGTCGCTCGGCGTTCCGGCGTGGAGCCACGCG
>DATCYI010000081.1:0-2828 GCA_036570385.1 Acidimicrobiales bacterium
TCGACGACGCCTGCGCCACCGCGGCGCCGGGCGTGTACGCCATCGGCGAGGTGGCGTGCCACGACGAACGGGTCTACGGCCTCGTCGCCCCCGGCCAGGCCATGGCCGAGGTCGTGGCCGACCGGATCGCCGGCGGGGAGCAGTCGTTCACGGGCGCCGACCTCTCCACCCGGCTCAAGCTCCTCGGCGTGGAGGTCGCCAGCGTGGGCAACCCCCACGCCGAGGGTCACGAGATCGTCGTCAGCGACCCGATCGCCGGCACCTGGAAGCGAGCTGTCCTCGACGACGACCAGCGCCTCGTCGGTGCGGTGCTCGTGGGCGACGCCGCCCCCTTCGGCTCGCTGGTCTCGGCGCTGCGCACGGAGAAGCCGGTGGCCGACTGCCTGGCGCTGCTGTCGCCGGCTCCCGTGGGCGGCGCCGCCGGACCCATGGCCGACGATGCCCCCGTCTGCTCGTGTCACAACGTCTCGGCCGGCATCGTGCGCGCCGCGGTCGACGCCGGCAACGAGGAGGTGCCGGCGATCAAGGCGTGCACCAAGGCCGGCACCGGATGTGGGTCGTGCGTCCCGATCCTCCAGGAGCTCATCGACGAGCGCCTCACCGCATCGGGGCGCGCCGTCGTGCGTCACCTCTGCCGCCACTTCGCCATGTCCCGCGCCGAGCTGTTCGACGTCGTGCGGGTCACCGGCATCCGCACCTTCGGCGAGCTCATCGCTCGCCACGGCGCGGGCCAGGGCTGCGAGGTGTGCAAGCCGACGGTGGCCTCGATGTTCGCGTCGCTGGCCTCCGGCTACATCCTCGACGGCGAGCAGGGCAGCCTCCAGGACACCAACGACCACTTCCTCGCCAACCTCCAGCGGGACGGCACCTACTCGGTGGTGCCCCGGGTACCCGGCGGCGAGATCACGCCGGAGAAGCTCATAGTGATCGGCGAGGTCGCCCGCGACTTCGATCTCTACACCAAGATCACGGGCGGCCAGCGCATCGACCTCTTCGGCGCCCGGGTCGACGACCTGCCCGCCATCTGGAGCCGGCTGGTCGCCGCCGGCTTCGAGTCGGGTCACGCCTACGGCAAGGCCGTGCGCACCGTGAAGAGCTGCGTCGGGTCTGTGTGGTGCCGCTACGGCGTCCAGGACTCGGTGCAGCTGGCCATCGACCTCGAGCTCCGCTACCGAGGGCTGCGCGCCCCGCACAAGATCAAGCTCGCCGTGTCGGGTTGCGCCCGCGAGTGCGCCGAGGCCCAGAGCAAGGACGTCGGTGTGATCGCCACGGAGCGGGGCTGGAACCTCTACGTCGGGGGCAACGGCGGCGCTCGCCCGGCTCACGCCCAGCTGCTCGCCGAGGACCTCGACACCGAGACCCTCGTGCGGAGCATCGACCGCTACCTCATGTGGTACGTCCGCACCGCCGACCGCCTCGAGCGCACGGCGGCCTGGCAGCGAAAGCTCCCTGGCGGGATCGACCAGGTGAAGCGGGTGGTGATGCACGACGCCCTCGGCATCGCCGCCGACCTCGAAGCCGACATGGAGCGCCACGTGGCGGCCTACGAGTGCGAGTGGGCCGCCACCCTCGCCGACGAGGACCGGCTGGCTCGGTTCCGCTCGGTGGTGAACGATCCCACCCCTGCGCCTCTGCCCACCCGGGTGGAGATCCGCGGTCAGCGGGTGCCGGCATGAGCGCCACCGGGATCGCCGAGCAGCTGTTCCAGCCCGACGCCTCACGGGTCGGCCGGGTGTGGCGGGTGGTGTGCCCGCTCGAAGCAGTGATCCCCGGCCGGGGGATCGCCGCCATGGTCGGCGGCACCCAGGTCGCCGTCTTCCGCGTCGAATGGTGTCTGACACCATTCGACGCGGGGTCCTCAGAGGCGGTCCTGGCGATCGAGGACCTCGATCCGTTCTCGGGGGCCGCGGTGCTCAGCCGGGGGATCGTGGGCGACGTCGACGGCGAGCCCGTCGTCGCCTCTCCCGTCTACAAGCAGCGGTTCTCGCTGCACACCGGCGCCTGCCTCGACGACCCCACCGTCACGGTGCGCACCTGGGACGCACGCATCAGGGAGGGCCGCATCGAGGTGGCCGTCTGGTGACGCCCGTCCCGGTCGAGCTGCGCCGCCGCGACGAGCCACGGCCCGCCCCCTCCTCGCCGGGCCACATGCCCGAGCTGCTCGCCCTCGACGCGGGCGAGCACTACCGCTTCGGGTTCTCGATGAGCGCGTGCATCGGCTGCCACTCCTGCGAGGTGGCCTGCGCGGAGCAGAACGGGCTCCCCGCCGGCACCGTGTGGCGTCGGGTCGGCGAGGTGGAGGGCGGCGCCTTCCCCGATACGCGGCGCCTGCAGATATCCATGTCGTGCAACCACTGCCTCGACGCAGCGTGCCTCAACGGCTGCCCCACCAACGCCTACGAGAAGCTCGACAACGGCGTGGTGGCGCACCATGCGGACGACTGCATCGGCTGCCAGTACTGCACCTGGAACTGCCCCTACTCGGTGCCCGTGTTCCAGCCCGACCGGCGCATCGTCACCAAGTGCGACATGTGCCTGCCGCGCCTCGGCGAGGGCCTCCTGCCCGCCTGCGCCGGTGCCTGCCCCACGCACGCGATAACGGTGGAGCCGGTGAACGTCGAGGCGTGGCGAGCCGATCACGCGAGCGCCGACATGCCGCATCTGCCGTCGTCCGAGCTCACCATCTCCACCACCCGCATCGAGCTGCCCGACGACGTGCCCGGCGACACGATCGCCGCCAGCGACTGGAAGCTGCGCCCCGAGCACCCGCACTGGCCCCTCGTATGGCTCACGGTCCTGACCCAGCTGGCGGCGGGCGTCAGTGCCAC
>DATCYI010000082.1:0-7014 GCA_036570385.1 Acidimicrobiales bacterium
GCTCCGGGTGCTCGGGGTCGAGCGCCGGACCCTGCCCGGAGCCCTCGCCGGCACAGACGTGACGGTGCTCGCGGCGCCGGTCCTGGCCACCGGCCGGCGCGAGCTGCTGAGCGTCCTGCGCGAGCAGGCCATCTCCCGCACGGTCCACCGCTTCGGCCACCTCCCGGCCGATGGTCTGAGACCCAGCCGAAGATGGAATGCTCGTGGCCCATGGCACTAGCGCTGCGGGAGATCCGACGAGCGAAGGCGCGCTTCGGTCTCTTGATCGCCGCCGTCGGGCTGCTGATGTTCCTGATCCTCACCCAGCAGGCGCTGCAGAGCGGCCTGATCACAGCGTTCGTGGGGGGCTTGGAGAAGCAGTCGGCTCCGGTGCTCGTCTACTCCGTGGACGGTCAGCGCACCCTGCAGGGCAGCGTCATACCGCCGCCGCTCGAGGAGGCCATCCGGGCTGTGCCGGAGGTCGGCGAGGCGGGACGGATCGGACAGGGCACCTACACCGTCCAGATCAGCGGCGACGATGAGGAGTCGGATGCCGCGATCCTCGGCGCCGAGGTCCCCGACCTGGGCCTGCCCGACGAGCTCAGCACTGGCCGCCTGCCCGAAGCGGCCGGCGAGGCCGTGGGCAGCTCGGCTGACTTCTCCGTCGACGAGGAGGTCACCGTGCTGACCGCCGACGGTCAGGAGGGACCGGTCCTCACCGTCGTCGGCCTGGCCGACGAGGCTCAGATCCAGGTGAGCCCCACGCTCTTCGTCGGCTGGGCCGACTACGAAGCCGCGGCGCGCGCCGCCAACCCCGACGCCTCGGCGATCCTGCCGAGCGCGATCGGCGTGCGGCCGGCCGACGGCGTCAGCGCCGAGGCCCTCACCGCAGCCATCAACGAAGCCGACGAGCAGGCTGATGCCCTCACGCGATCCGAGGCGGCCGACGAGGCGCCCGGGGTGGCCGAGGTGCGCAGCTCCTTCCAGGTGATCTTCCTGCTGTTCGGGCTGGTCGTGCCGCTGGTGACAGGCCTGTTCTTCCTCATAATCACGTTCCAGAAGTCTCGATCGCTCACGTTGCTGCGAGCCATTGGAGCGCCGGGTGCGCTGCTCGTCCGCTCGCTGCTGGTGCAGGTCGTCATCGTCGTCGGCGGCGGCGTGATCCTCGGCACCGCGCTCTACGCGCCGCTGTCGCGCACGGAGCTCGGGTCGCTCGCGCTCAGCTTCGACGTGGGCACGGTGGCCACGTGGGCGGTCCTGCTGCTCGTGCTCGGCTGCGCCAGCGCCGTGCTCGCCGCCCGTCGGGTGCTGGCCATCGATCCTGTCGAGGCCACGATCGCGGGAGGGGCGCGATGAGGCTGGCCCTGCGCGAGCTGCGCCGTCGCCCAGGCCGCTTCGGCGTCGCCACCGCGATCCTCACGCTCATCGCTCTGCTGCTCATGTTCCTCGGCGGCCTCCTCGACGGGCTCACAGCCGGCAGCACCGGCGCCCTGCGCGCCCAGTCGGGTGACCTGCTCGTCTTCTCGTCGACGTCGCAGGACTCGCTCGTGCGCAGTCGGCTCGGACCCGATGCCCGCTCCGCGGTCGAGGGCGTCGACGGGGTGGCCCAGGTGGGTGGGCTCGGCAGCGTGCAGCTCGGAGCCCGGCTCGACGACCGCGGCCCGCGCGACCTCGTGCCGACCGTCCTCTTCGGCTACGAGCTGGCCCCACGGGGCTTGCCGGACGAGTCGCCCGCCGCCGGCGAGGTCTACGCCGACGAGTCCCTCGAGGGAGAGGGGATCGAGGAGGGCGACACGCTGAGCCTCGGCCCGGCCCGCAGCGAGGTGCGGGTCATCGGCTTCCTGGAGGACAGCCGCTACTCCGGCCAGGGCAGCCTCTGGGGCTCGCTCGACACCTGGCGGGAGGTGCTGGGCGAGAACCGGCCCGGCGAGCGGGTCGGCGACGGCATCGTGCAGGTGCTCGTGGTCGAGACCGGAGAGGCCGGGGCCGACGAGGTGGCGGATCGGATCGACGAGGCCACCAGTGGTGCCACATCGACGCTCACCATCTCGGGAGCCATCGACGCGCTGCCGGGCGTGGCCCAGCAGCAGAGCGTGTTCAACCAGATCATCGGCGTCACGATCATCGTGGCCATCGTTGTGGTGGCGCTGTTCTTCGCGCTCATCACCGTCGAGCGCGTCGGGCTCTACGGCGTGCTCAAGGCGATCGGCGCCAGCTCACGTACGCTCCTGGCCGGCGTGCTACTGCAAGCGGTGGTGGTGACCGCGATCGCGTCGGCGATCGGTGTCGGCGCCTCCTTGCTGCTCGACGTGGTCATCCCCGTAGGTGCCATCCCGTTCACCGCCACGCCGGCCCGTCTCGCCAGCAGCGTGGGCTACCTGCTGCTCGCCGCCGTGATCGGGTGCGCGTTCTCGCTGCGCCGAGTGCTCAGGGTCGACCCCGCCGCCGCCATCGGAGGCGAGTGATGCCGCGCCGACCCGCACCGCCCGCCCACCCGTCAGCCCCGAACTCGTGGAGCCAGTCATGAGCACGACCACCACCGACCGCACCAAGGCCGACCTCGCGCTGCGCATGGAGCGCGTCCGCAAGACCTACGAGGTCGGCGACCAGGAGGTCGTCGCCCTCGACTGCGCCGACCTCACGGTGGGCAGCGACGAGATCGTCGCGCTGATCGGGCCGTCAGGATCGGGCAAGACCACGCTGTGCTCGATAGCGGGCGGCATCCTCGCACCGACCGACGGCGCGGTGGTGGTGGGCGGCGAGGACATCTCCGGCTACAGCTCCAAGCAGCTGACCGAGTTCCGGCGCCGCTCGGTGGGCTTCGTGTTCCAGACCGTGAACCTCGTGCCGTTCCTCACCGCCCGCGAGAACCTGCTGGTCGTCGACGAGATCGGGCCCCGTACGGGCCGCAAGGCGCGTGAGCGGGCCGACCAGCTCCTAGAGGAGCTCGGCCTCACCGACCGCGCCGCGAACCTGCCCGGTCAGCTCTCCGGCGGCCAGAAGCAGCGGGTGGCCATCGGGCGGGCGCTCATGAACGAGCCCGACCTCGTCCTCTTCGACGAGCCCACGTCGTCGCTCGACTCGAAGCTGGGCGACCAGGTCGTGCAGCTCATCCGCGAGGAGATGACCGCTCGGGGCACCGCCGCGGTGATCGTCACCCACGACGAGCGCATCACCCACCACGCCGACCGCGTGGTGCGAATCGTCGACGGCAAGATCGCCGACGACGACGCCGACCCCCACGACGAACCCGAGGTCTCCTGACAGCGGGCAGACTCTCGCGACGGCACGACCCGTGCCCGGATCGCAACCGACCTGATCGCAACACGAGGAGCGACGATGATCGAGCACGAGACCGAGGAGCGGCTGAGCCGCGAGGCGGCCGCCGCCAAGCTGCACGCGCTGGCCGATGAGCTGGACCGGCACAACGAGGTGTCCTTCGAGAACGACGGCCGCCGCTTCACCGTGGACGTGCCCGACGAGGTGACCTACAAGCTCGAGATCGAGGTCGGCGAGAGCAACGAGATCGAGATCGAGATCTCCTGGTGATCCGAACCTCGGCCGGCCGCAGCCCTACTCGGCGCGGCCGGTCGAGGCGTCGGGGCCGGACTGCCCGTACCAGACGGTCTTGACGTTGCAGAAGGCGCGGATGCCCTCGGCGGCCAGCTCCCGGCCGTAGCCCGACGTGAGCACGCCGCCGAAGGGGAGCTCGGGGTACGAGGTGGTCATGCCGTTGACGAACACCGCTCCGGCCACCACCTCGTCGACGAAGCGCTCCGCTTCCTGGGGATCGCTGGTCCACACGTTCGAGCCGAGGCCGAAGTCGGTGGCGTTGGCCACCTCGATGGCGGCGTCGAGATCGGGCACCCGGAAGATCGTGGCCACCGGACCGAACAGCTCCTCGCCCCACACCCGCATGTCGGGGGTGATGCCGCTGAGCGCGGTGGGCGGGTAGAACCAGCCGGGCCCGTCGGGCCTGGTGCCGCCGGTGAGCACCCGGGCGCCCTTGGCGATGGCGTCGGCCACCAGCTCCTCCACGTCGGCGCGCCCCTGCTCGGTGGCGAGCGGGCCCACGTCGGTGCCCTCGTCGAGCGGGTGGCCGACCTTCAGCTCCTCGAGGCGCTCGACGAAGCGGGCCTCGAACTTGTCGGCCACTGCGTCGTGGACGATGAAGCGCTTCGCCGCGATGCAGCTCTGCCCGTTGTTCTGGCAGCGGGCAATCGCGGCGATGCGAGCGGCTTCGTCGAGGTCGGCCGAGGGGAGCACCACGAACGGGTCGCTGCCGCCGAGCTCGAGCACCGTGGGCTTGATCTCCTCGCCTGCGACAGCGGCCACGGCGCTGCCCGCCGGCAGGCTGCCGGTGAGGGTCGCCGCCCGCACCCGCTTGTCGCGCAGGACCCGCTCGACCTGGCCCGAGCCGATGAGCAGCGTGGAGAACGTGCCGTGGGGGAAGCCGGCCCGGCGGAAGAGGTCTTCCATGTAGAGCGCTGTCTGCGGGACGTTCGACGCGTGCTTGAGCAGCCCCACGTTGCCGGCCATTAGGGCGGGCGCCGCGAACCGCATGGCCTGCCACAGCGGGAAGTTCCAGGGCATGACCGCCAGCACCGGCCCGAGCGGCTGGTAGCGCACGAACGCCCGTGACGCCTTCACGGCATCGGCGTCGGCGGGCTCGTCGGCCAGGAAGCCCTCGGCCCGCTCGGCGTAGAACCGGCACCCGACCGCGCACTTGGCGGCCTCGGCCCGGGCCGCGCTGAGCGTCTTGCCCATCTCGGTGGTCATCATGCGGGCCACGTCGTCGCGCTCGTCGTCGAGCAGGTCGGCGGCGGCTCCGAGCCAGTGGGCCCGTTCCGCGTAGGTGGTCGTGCGGTAGGTGGCGAAGGCCTCGTGCGCCGCCGCGATGCGCTCGTCGACCTCGTCGTCGGTCATCGGGTCGAAGGTGGCGAGCGTCTCCCCGGTGGCGGGGTTGATCGTGGCGATGGACATCGACATCTCCTTCGAGCGCTGCGGTGGCCCTCCGTCTGAGGCTAGGAGACCGCCTAGGGCTCCATGACCACCCAGCCGCGGCGCTGGAGCTCGGCGGCCAGCGCCTCGGCCGGCATCTTCTGCAGGAGCTTGGCCCGCTCGGCCTCGCGCCGATCCATCGGCGGTGCCGGAGCCGGTCGCGGAGATCCTCCCTCCGGGCCGGCCGCATCCGCTTCCTCGGCCTCGGCCTCGAGGCGGGCGATGAGGTCGTCGGCTTCGTCGCGCGTGAACTTGCCGCCGGCCTGGCGCTGCGTGAGGCCGAGCGGGTGGCGGGCGTCGCGGAAGTCGCTGTGGCCCGCGGCTTGGAGGAGCTCTGTGAGCTGCTGCACCTGGCGGTGGGTGGCTGGGGGACCGGACTGCTGACCGAATGCCATGCCCAGATCCTCGCAGGTGGGTGTGACGGTGCCGTCGCTGGCATCCTTGACGGCCCTGCCCCTGCGAGATCTCTGCGAGATCGCACCCTTGTCACGAGGCGAAGCTGCCGTGAGCGACGACGACGAGCTGATCGAGCGCCTGAGGGCGATCACCGAGGCACTCGAGGCCCTGGCCGCCGACCGCTCCCTGCTGCACCGGCTCCCCGAGGCCGATCGGGTGCGCCTGCTCACCGCGGCCGGCGACGTCTACTCGCCCGACGTCGAGGCCCGACGCCGCCAGGCCAAGGAGCGGCGCCGCCAGGAGAAGCTCGACAAGCGCCGCCGCGAGGAGGAGGTCCTCACCGAGACCGGCATCCGCCGGCTGCGGGCCCGCCCCGTCTTCACCACCCCCAACGTGTTCGCGCCCGACGACTTCGTCGAGGAGGTCGTCGACGCCGACGGCCGCCTCCGCGAGGTCGGCGAGCCGCAGCACTGCTACGTCTGCAAGCAGAAGTTCGACGCGGTCCACCACTTCTACGACCAGCTGTGCCCGCCGTGCGCGGAGCTCAACTACGCCAAGCGCACCGAGTCGGCCGACCTGAGCGGCCGGGTGGCGCTGCTGACCGGTGGCCGGGTGAAGATCGGGTACCAGGCCGGCATCAAGCTGCTGCGGGCCGGTGCGTCGCTGATCGTCACCACCCGCTTCCCCCGTGACGCGGCGCTGCGCTACAGCCGCGAGCCCGACTTCGACGAGTGGGGCGACCGGCTCGAGGTCTACGGCCTCGACCTGCGCCACACGCCGAGCGTGGAGGCGTTCTGCCAGCACCTGGCCCGCACCCGCAACCGGCTCGACCACATCGTCAACAACGCGTGCCAGACGGTGCGGCGCCCGCCCGAGTTCTACCGCCACATGCTCGACCTCGAGTCGGCGGCGCTCGACGACATGCCCGCGCACGTGCGCGGGCTGCTCGGTGGCGTCGACGGGCTGCGAGCCGTCGACCTCGTGGGCGAGGCGCCCACCTCGGCCCTGGCCGCGGGCGGCGAGCTTGGTGCTGCGGCGCTGTCGGTCGAGCTGAGCCAGGTGCCGCTGCTGCCCGAGGACAGGGCGCCGGGTGCTCACCTGTTCCCGGCCGGCGAGCTCGACCAGGACCTCCAGCAGGTCGACCTGCGCGACCGGAACTCGTGGCGGCTCACGCTGGCCGAGGTGTCGTCGGTCGAGCTGCTCGAGACGCAGCTCGTGAACGCGGTGGCGCCGTTCGTGCTCAACGCCCGGCTCAAGCCGCTGATGCTGGCCACGCCCGAGCGCGACAAGCACATCGTGAACGTGTCGGCGGTCGAGGGGCAGTTCTACAGGCGCTTCAAGACCACCAAGCACCCGCACACGAACATGGCCAAGGCCGCGCTCAACATGATGACCCGCACCTCGGCCACCGACTACCACGCCGACGGCATCCACATGAACAGCGTCGACACCGGCTGGGTCAGCGACGAGGACCCGGTCCACATCGCCGAGCAGAAGCAGGCCGAGCACCGGTTCCACCCGCCGCTCGACATCGTCGACGGAGCCGCCCGCATCGTCGACCCGATCATCACCGGCGCCAACACCGGCGAGCACGTCTGGGGCCAGTTCCTCAAGGACTACAAGCCCACCGACTGGTAG
>DATCYI010000083.1:0-2093 GCA_036570385.1 Acidimicrobiales bacterium
ATCGCGGTGGCGGCCAGACGGCACGTGGTGTCAGGAGTCGCGCGGCGCCGACGGGCCCACCTGGGTCCATCGGCGCTCGTCTGGCGGGACCAGATCGATCAGGCGCTTGGCGCGCAGTCGGAGCCACAGCGCGTAGGCGCCCAACACCCCCAGCGGGATCGCCCACCCTGCGGCCACGTAGCCGACGTGGGTCATCGGCGCCGCCCGGGCGGGTCGAGCTCGGTCCCGTCAGCTGACGCCTCGACGATCACCGTGTCTCCGCCTGGTACGGACGGCGACAGCGACTGCTCGGCGGTGGTGCCACCGCCCGGTGTCCGCCGGACGAATGCCAGCCAGGTGGTGGACGCGACCGTCAGCGTCAACGCCGTCAGCTGGCTGCCGGACAACCCGAGCAGGACTGTGTCGTCGATCCGGAAGAAGTCCTCCAGGAACCGCCCCGTGCCGTACCAGGCGGCGGACACGAAGATGAGGAAGCCGTCCCAGCGAGGTCGGCGCCGCAGGAGGAGCAGGGCGACGAACAGGGTCCCAGCGTTGGCCATGTCGTACAGCGCCGGCTGGTGAACGCCTTCGCCGAGCGGCGCGACGCAGCGTGAGGCCGTGTCGGCGTCGGTGCACCGAAAGCCGAGGACGAAGTCCGTCGGCTCGCCGAGGTGATCCCCGACGACGAGGTCTCCGATCCGTCCGACAAGAATCCCCAGTGCGAGGCCGGGCGCGGCCGCGTCCATCAGCGTCCAGAAGGGGAGCTGCTTGCGGCGCATCACAGGCACCGCGGCGAGGACGCCACCGAAGATCCCGCCGAAGAGGGAGATGCCGCCCTCCCACACGGCGAGCACCTCGAGCGGGCGATCCGCGTAGTCAGCCCAGTGATTCAGCGCGTAGGCGAGTCGGGCGCCGACGAGAGCGCCGATCGCGGCTCGGTACAGCATCGAGTACACGACCTCGTCGTCAACGCCGAGGCGCCGGGTGGCCGGCAGCAAGAGCCGAGCTCCGGCGATGAACCCGACCGCGGTGAAGATCCCGTGTGGGGAGATCTGCAGAGGGCCGAGCTCGAGCGTCACGATCGGATCGAACTCGAGGAGGGCGATCGCGGTCATCGCCGCCCCGATCCGGGCGGCCGGTAGGGCGTCCACGTCGTCCCACCGTCTTCGGATCGGAGGAACCGGCCGCCTTCGGTCGCCGCCCACACCATGCCGTCGGCGGCAGTGATCACCGGTCCCGATCCGCCCAGGTCTCCCGTCGGCCGCCACGTCGCTCCGCCGTCGTCGCTCGAGTAGACGGCCCCGTCGGAGCCGACCCCGACCAGTCCGACCTCGCCGTCCCAGGCCAGCGACGCGACCAAGGGTCCCTCGACGGGTTGCCACGTCCGTCCCCCGTCGCCAGTGCGCTGGAGTCGGCCCGCGTGGTCGGCGGCGACCAGCGCGTCCTGGTCGGTTGGGTCCACCACCAGCGTCGCGACGTCGGCCGAGCCGCGGCGCTCCCAGCGTCGCCCCTCGTCCTCGCTCACCAGGATCCGACTGCTGGTGACGTCGGCCGCGTAGACCTTGCCGTGGGCCAGGACGATCGCGTGGAGGTCAGCGTCGCCGCGGAGGGACACCGACTGCCACGACCGGGCGGCGTCGTCGGACAGCACCAGCCCGAGCGACGATGGCGCGTCCTCACGGAGATCGGGGTGCCCGCTGGCGAGGAAGCGGTCGTCCTCGATGACGACGAAGCCCATCGTGTCTTGGTAGCGATCGGCGACCCGCACCAGCGTCCCGGATTCGTCGTAGGTCAGCACCCCCGTGTGCGTCGCCAGGTAGGGCAGCCCATCACCCGGGTTCACGCCGACCGCGTGCAGGTGCACGATCTCCTCCGGGTTCACCTCGGGATCGACCGGTCCGGAGGAGGACCGCTCGGGCACCACGCGCGGGACGATCAGCGCGACCGCCAATCCGGTCAGGCCGATCGCCAGCAGGCTGGCGAGGAAGCGGGCCCAGCGGACCGGAGGGCGTGGAGCAGGCATGGCACCGTCACCGCCCGGCCATCAGGAACCGAGCTCGGCGAGCAGCGCCTCCATCTCGGCGACCTCGGCCTCCTGCGTGTCCTTGATCTCC
>DATCYI010000084.1:0-3380 GCA_036570385.1 Acidimicrobiales bacterium
ACCCGGTCGTGATCGACGTGCCGGCCGGCGTGACCGTCACCGACCCGATCATCTTGCGCCACGTCGGGCCCGCCGACGGGGCTGCGTCGGCGGTCCACCTCGTCGTGCGCGCCGGCGCCGACAGCGAGGTCCGCGTGATCGAGGTGTTCGACGGTGGTGGCAAGGGCCTGCTCGTGCCCGGCACCGACATCAGCGTGGGCAGCGCGGCGCGGGTCGGCTACGTGAGCGTGCAGACCCTCGACCCCGCCGCCTGGTCGATCGGCCACCTCGACATCGCCGTCGAGTCCCAGGGCACCGCCAAGGCCGGGCTGGCCGGCTTCGGTGGTGACTACGCCCGCCTGCGCACCGACTGCCGCCTGGTAGGCCGTGGCGCTAGCGGCGACCTGCTCGCGGCCTACTTCGGCAGCGGCGACCAGACGCTCGACTACCGCACCTTCCAGGACCACGAGGCCCCCGACACCACCAGCAACCTGCTGTTCAAGGGTGCTGTCAGCGACCGCTCGCGGTCCGTGTACACGGGCCTCATCAAGGTCGCCAAGGACGCCCGCGGCACCAACGCCTTCCAGACGAACCGCAACATCAAGCTCTCCGAAGACGCCTGGGCCGAGTCGGTGCCCAACCTGGTGATCGAGAACAACGACGTGCACTGCAGCCACGCGTCGGCGGTCGGGCCCATCGACGAGGAGCAGCGCTTCTACCTCGAAGCGCGCGGCATCCCCACACCGATCGCCGAGCGGCTGATCGTCGCCGGCTTCTTCGCCGACGTGTTCGACCAGCTCCCGGTGGGCGAGCTGCGCTCCACCCTCGACGCTGCGGTCGACGCCAAGCTCCAGGGGGCGATGTCGTGAGCACCAAGCGCATCGGCCGGCTCGACGACATGGCGCCGTGCAGCGTCCGACAGGTCACCATCGACGGCATCGCCATAGCGGTGGTGCGCGTCGACGACGACGTCTACGCCATCAACGACCGCTGCAGCCACCAGAACATCTCGCTGTCCGAGGGAGAGGTGCTCTGCGAGGAGCGCCAGCTCGAGTGCTGGAAGCACGGCAGCGCCTTCTCGCTGGTCGACGGTGAGCCCCATGCCCTGCCCGCCACCAAGCCCGTCGCCGTGTACCAAGCACGCGTCGTCGACGGCGAGATAGAGGTGACCGTCGATGTCTGATCCGACCCGCCAGCACGTCCTCGAGATCCGCGGCCTTCGGGCCGGCGTCGCCGGTCGAGAGATCCTCAAGGGGATCGACCTCACCATCCGCTCCGGCGAGGTCCACGCCATCATGGGCCCGAACGGCTCCGGCAAGTCCACGCTGTCCCACGTCATCATGGGCCGGCCCGGCTACGAGGTGCTCGGCGGCAGCGTCACCCTCGACGGCACCGAGATGCTCGGGCTCGCCCCGTGGGAGCGCGCGCAGGCCGGGTTGTTCCTCGCCATGCAGTACCCCACGGAGGTGCCGGGGGTGGCGCTCGTCGACGCGCTCCAGGCGTCGTTCGCCGCGGCGGGCCGCGACACCGCCACGGTGCCCGAGCGCATCAGCGCCGAGGCCGAGCTGATCGGCTTCGACGACCGCTTCCTCACCCGGGCCATGAACGTCGACCTCTCCGGCGGCGAGAAGAAGCGCAACGAGACGCTCCAGCTCGGTGTGCTCGACCCGGCCATCGCCATCCTCGACGAGCTCGACTCCGGGCTCGACGTCGACGCGCTGCGGGCCTGCTCGCGCCGCATCGAAGCGGCCACCAACGACCGGGCGCTCGGCGTCCTCGCGATCACCCACTACAGCCGCCTGCTCCACGAGCTGCGGCCCGACCACGTGCACGTGCTGGCGCGAGGCGTCATCCAGCGCAGCGGCGGGCCCGAGCTGGCCGCCGAGCTCGAGTCGACCGGCTACGCCGAGTGGGGCGGCGACGCCGCGACGGACCCCGACGACACCGCGGCAGCCGCCCGTCCCGCCATCGACGACCCCTTCGCCGACCCGCTCCTGTAGCCACCCGAGCCGGCCCCGCCGGCCGTGCGGGCGGCCGATCGCGGCGAAGGCGAGGCGATGTGTGACGGCTTGTCCCTGTACGCCCGTTGTTGCCGGGGCTGCCGCGCCAGACAGCCGTTGACCTGTGGGATCAGCGAGGTACCTTCGCCTCGTGCTCCGACGCCGAACGAGGAACGCGCGCTCTGCTGCCACCGCGCAGCTGTCGCGCGTCGCGCCGCTGAGGCACGCCATCGACCACCACGAGGTCCAGGTCGTGTTCCAGCCGGTGGTGAGCCTGAGCGACCGCCGCACGGTCGGCTACGAGGCGCTGGCCCGGCTCGGCGAGGGTCGCGACCTGCCGGGGCCGTGGTTCCGCCTCGCCCGGGAGATGGGCGTGTCGGCCGACCTCGAGCGCACCTGCCTGGTCGCCATCAGCGAGATCGGTCTGCCGCCTGACGACGGCCTGCTGTTCGTCAACGCCAGCGCGGCCACCCTCATCGATCCCGACGTGCAGGACCTCTGCCTGCCGATGGCCTCCCGCCTGGTCGTGGAGCTGACCGAGCACGAGCACATCGAGAGCTACGAGGAGCTGCGCCCGTCGCTGGAGCGGTGGTCGTCGCGCGGCGTGCGGCTCGCGGTCGACGACACCGGTGCCGGCCACTCGAGCCTCCGTCACGTGCTGGAGCTCGCGCCGCACTTCCTCAAGCTCGATCAGACGGTCGTCGCCGGTCTCCACGAGCACGCGGCCCGCAGGGCGCTGATCGCGGCGCTCGTCACCTTCGCAGAGGACGTCGGCACCACGATCATCGCCGAGGGCGTGGAGAAGCGCGAGGAGGCCGACGCGCTCTGCGACGCCGGCGTCCACCTCGGGCAGGGCTTCGCCTTCGGTCGTCCGCACCCGGCGTGGCGGCCCGCCGTCTGGCCCCTCGAGCCAGCCCCCACGACAGCATGCGGATAGGGCTCAGCGGCGGCGCCTCGAGCGTCGACAAGATGGTCGAGCAGGCGCAGCGCGCCGAGGACGACGGCTTCACGAGCCTCTGGTACGCCAGCGCCATCGCGGGCGACCCGCTGGCGGCGATGGGGCTGGCCGGGCGATCCACCTCGAAGATCGAGCTCGGCACCGCCGTGCTCCAGACCTACGCCGCGCACCCGGTGCTGCAGGCCAACCGAGCGGTGGCCGCCGCCGACGTGATGGGCCGCGACGGGCTGACCCTCGGCGTGGGGCCGTCCCACCAGCCGTCGATCGAGGGCATGCTCGGGCTCTCCTACGCCCGGCCCGGCCAGCACACCGAGGAGTACGTGCAGGTCCTCTCCGCCCTCCTCCGGGGCGAGACGGTGAGCTTCAAGGGCGACGAGCTCCGGGTGAACGCCGCCGGCCCGGCCGCGGCCCAGGCGCGCACCGTGCCGCTGCTGCTGTCCGCG
>DATCYI010000085.1:0-3262 GCA_036570385.1 Acidimicrobiales bacterium
CCCCGACGCAGCGCCGGAGAGGCGCGGCGCGCCGCGAGCAGGTTGCGGTACAGCCAGAGGATCGACGTCTCGTCCTTGCGCAGGGTCTCGACGTTGGCGGCAGCGGCGTTGCCCTCGAACGGCAGCCAGGGCCGTTCGGTGTTCCAGCCGTGCCCCGGGTCGGGCGTCCAGGCCAGCGGGCTGCGGCAGCCGTCGCGACCACCGGGGTCGATCCGCTCGTCGTCGGCGAGCTCGACGTCCTGGGCGCCGATCTCCTCGCCCGCGTAGATGAACGGGGTGCCGCGCAGGGTCAGCAGCACCACCGCGGCCACGCGGGCGCGGCCCTCGCTGCCGCCGTAGCGGGTGCGGTGGCGGACCACGTCGTGGTTGGACAGCACCCAGACGGGCCACGCGCCGTTGGGGGCGAAGGCCCGCTCGGCTCGCTCCACCATCTTCGCCCAGCCGGGCGCGGTCCAGGGCTGCCACTGGAGCGTGAAGTTGAAGACGAGGTGCAGCTCGTCTCCGTCGCCGTAGTAGGGCGCCAGCAGATCGGGACGGCCGAGGTTCACCTCGCCCACCATCGGGCGATCGCCATCGCGCTCGTCGAGCACCTTCCGGATGCGCCGCAGGAGCCCGTGCGTCAGCGGGTCGTCGTGCACGGCCACGGGCGGGATCTCGGCCAGGTCGTCGGGCAGGTCGGGCAGCGACGGGTCCTTCCCGATGAGGTGCACGACGTCGGCACGGAAGCCGTCGATCCCACGGTCGAGCCAGAAGCGCAGGACGTCGTGCTGGGCCTGCTCCACGTCGGGATGGCCCCAGTTCAGGTCGGGCTGCTCAGGCAGGAAGTTGTGCAGGTACCACTGCTCGGTGGTGTCGTCCCAGGTCCACGCCTTGCCGCCGAACGACGCCACCCAGTTGTTGGGGCGGGCTCCATCGGGGCCCCCGCCTCCGTCCCGCCACACGTACCAGTCGCGCTTGGGCGAGGTGCGCGAGGAGCGGGACTCGACGAACCACGGGTGCTGGTCGCTCGTGTGGTTCGGCACCCAGTCGAGCATCACCTTGAGGCCGGCGTCGTGGCTCGCCGCGATGAGCTGGTCCATGTCGGCCATGGTCCCGAAGACCGGGTCGATGGCGCAGTGGTCGCTGATGTCGTAGCCGAAGTCGGCCATCGGCGAGCGGTACACGGGCGAGAGCCAGATCGCGTCGACTCCGAGCCAGCTCAGGTAGCCCACCCGATCGGTGATCCCGGCCAGGTCGCCCACGCCGTCACCGTCGGAGTCGAGGAACGACCGCGGGTAGATCTGGTAGACGACGCCCTCGCGCCACCACGTCTCTGGGTCGCTCAACTGCTGCTCCTCGCGCTCAGACCTCGATGTCGAACAACATCCTGGCGTTGTCGCCGAGGAACTGCTGGCGGCTGCCGCCATCGGGGAAGGAATCGGCGAGCTCTTCGAGGTCGGCGAGGTAGGCAGGGGTGTGGTCGGCGTGGGGGAAGTCGGACGCCCACAGGAAGCGGTCGGCCCCGAAGCGCTCGGCCAGCGCAGGGATCGTGCGCTCGTCGGGATCGCAAGAGATCCAGATCCGCTCCCGGAAGTAGTCGCTCGGCTTGTGCTCCAGCGGCACGCGGGTGCCGATGAAGGTGTGGCCGTAGACCGCGTCGATGCGGTCGAGCCAGTAGCCGATCCACCCGCCGCCCGACTCGAGCACGAGGACCTCGAGGCGCGGGAACCGGTCGAAGACGCCGTAGTCGAACAGCGTCGTGAACTGGTGTCGCACGCCGTCGGACGCGGTGACCGACGCCAGAAGCCGCAGCTGCTTCACGTGCTCCCACGTGCCCATTCGGTTGCCCTTGGTCCACTGCGGCTCGAAGGTGGGGTGGATGGCGAACGGGACGCCGAGGTCCTGCGCGGCCGCGAAGACCGGATCGTTGTCGGGGTGGCCGAGCGGTCGGCCATCGTGGGTGAACGGCGCCACGTACGCGCCCTTGGCGCCCTCCCCCACCGCCCGCTCCAGCTCCTTGGCTGCGGCCACCGGGTCGGACAGCGAGAGGTGGGCGGTGGGCACGAGCCGCGGCGAGTCGCTGCAGAACTCGCAGATCCAGCGGTTGTAGGCCTTGCAGTAGGCCTGGCTCAGCTCCGGGTCCTCGAGCTCCGCCTCCCACAGGAGGCCGACCGTCGTGTACAGCACCACGGCATCGATGCCCTCGGCGTCGAGCAGCGTGAGGCGCTCGGCCGGGTCCATGCTCCCGAACGGAGCCTCGTGCAGGTAGGTGCGCTCGGGGTCGAGCTGCATGGCCCGCAGGTCGGGGTCGCCCATGGCGCCAAGGGTGGAGGGGAAGCCGTTGCGGCTCATCAGCGACCGCTCGCCACCGATCCAGAGCTCCTCGAGGCCGTTGTCGTCGAGCTCGAACCGCAGCGCCCGGTCGCGGTGCTTCGGGTCGATGTAGGTCTCCCAGAGGTCGGGCGGCTCCAGGATGTGCCCGTCGGCGTCCACCGCCCCGGCGTGGCGCAGCGGCCGCTCGGTCTGGTGCATCGGCTTGGGCATGGTGACCTCCGCTCAGAACAGGGCGTCGAGCGCCCAGGTGACAAGGGGTTGGACCATCTGCGGACCGTCGACGGCTTGGCCGGTGCGGCGCAGGCGCGCCCGCTGGCCCTCGCCGATGACGGCGAGCTTGAAGGCGGCGAGAGCGACGTACCAGCTGACCGCGCTGCAGTCGCGCCCGGTGACCTCGGCGTAGCGCTCGACGAGCTCGCCGGTTCCCGGGAAGCCCGGGAGGTCGGCGACGATCTGGCTGGGATGGTCGCCGGGACGGTGCGACGACCCCCACCAGAGCACGGCGTAGCCGATGTCGGTGAGCGGGTCGCCGAGCGTCGCCATCTCCCAGTCGAACACGGCGATGATCCGGCTGGTGTCGGCGGCGTCGAGCATCACGTTGCCGAGCCGGTAGTCGCCGTGCACGAGGGTCGTCTCGGCCTGCACCGGCTTGGCCGCGGCGAGGCGGGCGGCCAGCTCGTCGACCTCGGGCGCGTCGGCATCCTTCGAGCGCTCCCACTGGTCGGTCCAGCGGACCACCTGGCGCTCGAGGTGCCCCTCCCGCTTGGCCATGCCGCCGAGGCCGACGGCGTCGACGTCGATCGCGTGGATGTGCCCGAGCACCTGCACGTAGTCCTCAGCGCACGCCGCGTTGGTGGCTGCGTCAGCGCCGGCCAGCGCTCCCGGGTCGTGCGGCACCACCCCAACGAGGCGCTCCATCACGTAGAACGGCGCGCCGATGACAGCCTCG
>DATCYI010000086.1:0-6061 GCA_036570385.1 Acidimicrobiales bacterium
CCACGACGCGTCGAGCACGACGATCTCACCGAGACGGAGCGCCCGCTCCGCCCGGCTCAGCACCTCCCCGTAGACCGCCGTCGTGGTCTCAGGGCCGTAGATGCCCTCCTGGTAGGGGGCACCGGCGGGCTGATCAGGGGCGAGCTCGAAGAGCTCTTTGCGCACGACATCGGACCGCAGGACCACAGCGCCCGTCACCCGGCCGATGCCGCGGGCGAGGGTCGACTTTCCCGTACCGGGCAGGCCCCCGACGAGTACGAGGCGGACCCGGGCAGATTCGAGGTGCGCCAGGGCGAGGCGGAGCAGGGCCTGGGCCTTCTCGGCCGAGTCGGGGACACCCTGCTCGGCTCGGATGGCCGACACCTTGGCGCGAACCTGCGCCCGATACGCGACGTGGTGGTGAGCCAGCGACACCGGCCATGTGTCGCCTGACGCCGCCCTGTAGGCGGCGAGGAACCGCTCGGCCAGCTCGACACGGCCGAGGCGCTCGAGGTCCATGGCAAGAAACGCCACGTCGGCCAGCACGTCGTCGCGGCGGAGGGCATCGTCGAACTCGAGGCAGTCGAGCACGCGGGGACCGTCATCGAGGAGGAAGATGTCATCGGCGAGTAGGTCCCCGTGGCCGTCCCGCGCCCGCCCCGCTGCCACGCGCGCATCGAACAGCGGTTCCCGACCGGCCAGGTAGCGGCGGGCCAGCTCGTCGACGGCTTCGACCGCGCTCGCGTCGATGAAGCGCCCGGCGAACGTTTCGAGCCCGGCGGTGTTCGCCGCCCAACGGCCAGCGAGTGCGTCGCGTCCGGCGGCCCGGTCGGCCTCGGGGCTGCGCTCCGCGGTGGCGTGGAATCGGGCAATCATCGCGGCGAGGTCGTCGAGTGCCTCCTCGACCGGTGCACCTTCGAGCACGAGCGTCGAGAGTCGCCGGTCGGCGGGCATGCGGCGCATCACCACGACGTGCTCGCAGGGCTCGCCCGCGGCGTCCAGTACGTCGGCGACGCCGAGGTACACATCGGGGGACAGTCGGCGGTTCAGCTCGACCTCGCGACGGCACGCGGCCAGCCGCTTCTCCCGGGACGAGAAGTCGAGGAAACCGAGATCGACGTCCTTCTTGAGCTTGTAAGCGCGGTCCCCTGCGAAGAAGACGACTCCTGAATGCGTCTCGGCCACTGCTGGTGCGTAGGCACCGGCGGCGCCCACCGGTCCCATCCGTTCGGCCTCCAAGTGGTCCATCTTCACACGGGCGGCAATCGCGGGCAGGATCACCGGCAGGCTTTCGGGATCGGCGCTGATCCGCTAGCGCTAGCTGGTTCGAGCGCGGCGCTGCTCGGACTTTGCGCTCGTTCGGGGAGCTCTGACTAGTGAAGCTGGAGGTCCCGGTGGCGGAGACCCCAGAACCCGGCGGCGGCGAACACGCTGCGGCCGCGGTGAGCGCGACAAGTGGTGCGAGATCCACGTCCTCGCCGGGAGCCCGTGGTAGGTGCTCGAGTGGCGACAACGATTGCACCCACTCCGGAAGGCCGAGCGCGTCCCCGAAGAAGGTGATGACGGCGACGACTGCGAGCGCGGCCCACGCACCCGGCGCGAAGCGGGGCGCGACCCCGAACAGCGCTGTCGACACGCCGACGAGCACGAGCAGGGCCGGGACGGTGACGAGCGCGGCGCCGAGCATGCGGGGCACCTCGCCGGCGTCCGTGGTGATGACGGCGTACGCGACACCGACGCCGAAACCTGCTGCAGCGAGCGTGGTGCAGGTCCGGGCGGCGGCGACGGCGACCGAGGCGCCCGCCCAGCGCAACCGGCTCACCGGACCGGCGAGGATCTCCGCCCGACCAGCGCTCTCCTCGCCACGTACGGCGAGCGCTGACGACACCGAGAAGCCGCCCGCGACCACGGCGAGCATGGCCATCGCCGTGCCGAAGAAGGCGTCGGTCAAGGTGGCCCCTCGAGCCGGATGAAGATGTCTTCGAACGCTGGGTTGTCCAGGATCATCTGGCCGATGTCGTTGCCCAGAGACCCGTACACGATGCCGGTCAGGAACAATCGGATGGCCCAGCCGACGATCGGTCCACGCTGCAACCGCAGCGCGAGTCCGAGCGGGTTCGACCGCGACGCCGGCGCGCCGGCGGGCCCGGGGCGCTCGGCGATCAGACCCGACCCGAGGTCGCGTAGCGATGCCACGCCGAAGGCGGCCACGAGGAGCGCCACCGTGGCCGCGACAGACGGCGAGGGTCCACCAACGCTCGTCGGCAAAGGCCCGCACAGCCTGGGCCCACCCGATCGGCGACACCCAGGACTGCCAGCTGTCGCCGATGTCTCCGACGGAGCGTACGACGAACGCGACGGCGAGCGCCGCAGACGCCAGACCCAGCGTCGCCCGGCCGCTGCTGACGACTTGTGCAGCGACGGCAGTGATGCCCGCGAACACGAACCCCACCCCGACGAGCGACCCGGCCAGTGCGATCGACCCCGCCACTGCGTAGCCCAGCACGATGAACGACACCGCGCACGCCGCCCCGATGGCGACGAGGGCGCTGGCGATCACCACGAGAGTCGCTGCCGTCGGCGCGTGGCGCCCGACGACACCGGAGCGCGCGAGCTCGGAGCGCTCGCTGTCCTCCTCGGCCCGGGTACCGCGATTTACGAGGAAGATCGTCGGCACCGTGTTGTTCTGCATCAACCAGCTCGACGTCGTCTTGCGTGGAGACGCGACGACAGCGGTATGGATCAAGTCCGCCATCACCTACTTGGTGCCGTTCTGCGTCTCGAACGCCGGGGTGCTCGTGGCCAGCCGGGTTGACGATGACGGCCGGAGTTGAACGGTTCGTGGTCTGAAGCTCAGAGCATCGAACCGAGATCGGATCCGATGCTGGGATAGGTGGCGGTCATCGACTTGAGCTGGCGGGTTGTCAGTCCGAGCTTCATGGAGAGTCCGAGGAAGTTGATCAGCTCGCCGTACTCGGGGCCGAGCATGTGAGCGCCGATGATGGTGTCGTTGGACTTGTCGATGAGGATCTTCGCGGCTGCCGTTGGTTCTCCGATTCGGTAGTTCGAGTACCAGCCGCTCGTATCCGTGTAGCGGACCTCCACTTCGATGCCGCTCGATCTCGCTTCGTCTTCGAGAAGGCCGACGCGGGCCAGTTCCGGGATGGTGAAGACTGTCGTGGGCACACCGCCGTAGTCGGGAGTGTTCCTCGTGCCCTTGAGCATGTTCGACGCGGCGACCTTGCCCTCGAACACGGCGACCGGGGTCAGTGGCATGCCGTGGGTGTCGGCGGAGTCGCCCGCTGCATAGACGGCTGGGTTGGTCGTGCTCTGCAGGTGGCCAGCAACGATGACGCCTCTCGTGCCGTAGGCGACGTTGGCGGCGTCCAGAGCGAGTCTCGAGAGCTGGGGGACGCGCCCCGCGCCGTGGACGACGAGATCGGTCTCGATCACGGCGTGGGTGCCGCTGGTCTCGACGGTGACTCGGTAGGCGGATCCGATTGGCTGGATCGACGCGATGGTCGTTTCCCGGCGCATGTCGATGCCGACGTCGGTCCCTCGTGCGACCAGCAGCTCGACGAGATCGGGGTCGAAGCCCTTGAGTGGGCGAACGCCACGGTCGATGACGACGGGGCTGGCGCCGGCACGAGCAGCGATGTGCGCGAACTCGAACGAGACGAACCCGCCGCCGACGAAGAGCACACGACGGGGCAGGTCCTCGAGGTCGAGGAAGTCGGTGCTGTCGATCAGGTGCTCCTCGCCGGGGAAGTCCATCGGCCGAGGGCGTGCCCCCGTGGCGATCAGGAAGTGCCTCGACTCATGGGCCCGGCCGTCGATGACGAGCCGGTTCTCGGTCTCGAACGTCGCGGTGCCGTGGAGCGTCTCGACACCGTTGCGGGAGAGGCCCGCTTCCATGTTCTGGGGCACGGGATCGGTGAAGCCGCGCTTGTGCTTCATCAGGTCGGCCCAGTTGATCGACAGCCCGCTGTCGTCGATGCCCTTCCCGCGCATGAGCCGTGCGCTGTCGATCACCTCTGCCCCTCGGCGCAGGATCTTCTTGGGATCACAACCCCGAAGCGCGCACGTTCCGCCATAGGGCAGCTCGTCGACGATCGCCACCCGCCATCCCGCCGAGGCGCACTTGTTCGCGGCTGCGGCACCGGCCATGCCTGCGCCGATGACGATCAGGTCGTGGGTGTCGGTCATCGTGGCGTCTTCTGGCCCGGTGTCGATTGGTCGGCTTCGTTGGGGGGATCTGACGGTGCGCCGCCGTGCCGGCGACGGTCGAGCCGCCGGGCGATGAGGACCACGAGACCGAGCCCGACGACCGTGACCGCCGTGAGCTGCCCGACCGCGGCGAGCGCGACGCCACCGAGGAGACCAGCCGCGAGCGCGGTGCCGCCGCAGCAAACGATTGTGGCGACCGCCGCAACCGGGGCGAGATCCCGGTCACGCATCGATGACCGCTTCGAGCTGTTCGACGGTGGGGGACCCAGCCGGGCCAGCGGGGGTCTGGTACACCCGGCAGGCCAACCCGAACGGTTCGTCACCTGATGCGAACGGGTCGCGTCCGTCGACGAGGATCGTCGGGGAACCCCGGAACCGTGCGGCATCGGCCTGCTCGGCGGTGGCGACGAGGCGGCGCTCCACGAGGAGACCCCGGCGGGTCGCGACCGCGTTCAGACGTTGGGCTGCGATCTTCCAGTTCGGGCAGTCATCGAAGTACAGCAGTTCCAGCTTCATCGCAGTCCTCCACTCGGGGCGGGTTTCCGCCTTCCACGAGGTACCGTAAACCTTCCATCCAGAGGGAAGGTCAAGGAGGTTCGCGAGATGAAGATCGGAGAGCTCGCGGCCAGGACCGGCGTCACCACCAAGACCATCCGCTTCTGGGAATCGACAGGACTCCTCGCCGACCCAACGCGCACACCGTCGGGCTACCGCGACTACGACCCCGAATCCGTCGACCGCCTGGAGTTCATCCGCCACGCCCAGGCGAGCGGACTCACCCTGGGGCAGATCCGGCAGATCCTCGAGATCGGCGACAGCGGTGACGCCCCCTGCGCGCACGTCGGGCGGGTGGTCGCCGACCGGCTGGCCGACGTCGAGACCCGGATCGCGGAGCTCGCCGAGACCCGTCGGCACCTGCAGGCTCTGGCTCGTCGGGCCGCCGCCCAGGACCCAGCCGATTGCCGCGGCTACTGCACGATCATCACCGGCTGATGCGTCTATCGGACAGGCGGCGACTCGAGTCGTCATCAGATGTCGCCGGGCATCCTCTGGCTCGATGCCCACTCTCCGTCGCCGGTGTCGCGGGATCCTGCTCGGGTCGTGTCTAACGGATCGTCTAACGAACACGCTGATACGAGGCCCGATCCGCTGGACCAGCTGGACGAGCCGTCACGAGAACTCCCTGCTCAGCGCTACCAGCGGCTATACGCCATCACCCGCTGGACGGGCTTCAAATGACTCATAACCCGAAGGTGGCAGGTCGAGGGTGAGAAGCCTGGCGAAAGACCTGTGAAACACCAAGGCCGTGGGTTCTGCCCGGGTTTGGGGCACGGCGCCTCGCTCGATGCCGACGCGGCGAGCGTCAGTGTGCGCCGGGCGGGAGGGTGAGGGTGAACCTGGCCCCGCGGCCGGCGGCGTGGTCGGCCGTGAGATGTCCTCCGTGAGCGGCGGCGAGCTCGGCTGCGATCGCCAGTCCTACTCCGGAGCCCTCGGTGCCCTGAGCGGCTGAACCTCGATAGAAGCGGTCGAAGACGTGCTCGAGGTCGTCGTCGGTCAGGCCAGGTCCGGAGTCGGTCACCCGTACGAACACGTCTCCATCGGAGAAGCAGCCGGTCTCGATCGTGATCGACGCATCCGGCGGCGAGTAGCGCACCGCGTTGGCGACGAGGTTGGTGACGATTTGATGGATGCGTCGCTCGTCGGCCTCGGCTGGCGCAGGATCGAGCCGAGTCGTGATGGACAGGTTCCGTTCGGAGACCACTCCGGCGACCGCGTCGACGACATCGGAAGCGACGTCGCCTAGTTCGATCGGTGCTCGTTCGAGCTGGAGGCCGGCGGCGTCTGCCGCGGCGAG
>DATCYI010000087.1:0-3353 GCA_036570385.1 Acidimicrobiales bacterium
GGCCACCGCGCCGACGCCGACGGTCGACCCACGGCGCAGGCCCTCACCGGGCAGGAGCCCTTCGAGCGCAGGCAGCACAGGGAGCCGCTGCTCGCGGGTCAGCGTGACGGGTCGGACCCGCTCAGCCAGCGCATCGAGCGCGCTCAGATCACGACGACGAGCCGTCGCCTCGCTCCGCATCCCCCCAGCATCGAACGCGCGTTCGTGTTCGTCAAGCGCGCGCTGGGAAACTAGGAGGAGAGGTTTGTGAGGATCGTCTCCATGGCGGTCTGCATCGCGGCGGGGTCGGTGCGGTTGCCGACGTCGGCGTTGCGCACGACCTGGAGCCGCACGAGCATCTCGCCGTCGAGCACGAAGAGGTAGCCGCCGGAGCGGAACGCCTTGTCGCCGAGGCCGGTCAGCTCCTCGTCGACGCCGAACAGCTCCTGCTGGTTGTCGTAGTTCTCGGCGGAGCGGCTCGTGGTGACCGCGAAGCTCACGCCGCCCGACCCGCCGGTGCCGTAGGCCACGGTGCAGGCTGCGCCCATGTCGGTGCTGGCGTCGTTCGGATCGCCCGCCGGTGCCCCGAGGAGGCCGTCGAGGTCGACGCCTTCCAGCGCGCCGCAGGCGTCGATGTCGCCGGCGTCGGCGTCGCCGGCGTCGTCGTCGTCGCTCGACTCGTCGTCATCCGCAGCGTCGTCGTCGGACGCCTCGTCGCCGTCGGCGGGCGCGGCTGTGGTGGTGGTGTCGTCAGCGACGCTCTCCACGGTGTCGTCGGTCGCCACGGGATCGTCGTCGTCCCCGCACGCCCCGAGCACCATCGCGAGCAGCGCGACCGCGCCGCACCCCACCGCCTTGGTCAAGCGACCCATGTCCACCCCGTTCTGTCGGCCCGTCGGCGACAGCATCGCACAACGGACGAACGCGACAAGGCGATCATCCGGGACGCCGTTCAGTCGAACACGACGGTGCGCCGCCCGTAGACCAGAACCCGGTGGTTGACGTGGGCCCGCACGGCGCGAGCGAGCACCGTCACCTCGAGATCACGGCCCTTGCGGCGCAGGTCGTCGACGTCGTCGCGGTGGCTCACCCGGATGACGTCCTGGTCGATGATCGGCCCGTCGTCGAGCTCTGCGGTGGCGAAGTGCGCGGTTACCCCCACCAGCTTCACGCCCCGCTCGTGGGCCTGGTGGTAGGGCCTGGCGCCCTGGAACGCGGGCAGGAACGAGTGGTGGATGTTGATGATCCGCTCGGGCCACGCGGCGCAGAAGTCAGGTGACAGCACCTGCATGTAGCGGGCCAGCACCACGAGGTCGACGTCGTGGCGCTTCAGGAGGTCGAGCACCCGCGCCTCCTGGGCGGCCTTGTCGCCGTCCACGATCGGCACGTGGGCGTACTCCACGCCGAACCACTCGGCGATGGCCGCGTGGTCGGGATGGTTGCTCACCACCACGGGCACCTCGATGTCGAGCTCACCGGTGCGCCAGCGGTTCAGCAGGTCGTGCAGGCAGTGCGGCTCCTTCGAGGCCATGATCGCCACCCGGGGCCGATCGGCGGAGAACCGCAGCGTCCAGCGCATCTGGAACCGCTCGGCCACGGGGGCGAAGGCCTCACCGATCCCGTCCGCCGGGAGGTCGAAGTTCTCGAGCTCGAACTCGACGCGCTGGAAGAAGGCGCCGTCCGTGTCGTCTGTGTGCTGCTGGAGGTCGATGACGTTGCCGCCGTGACCGGCCACGAAGGACGCGACGGCCGCGATGATGCCCGGCTGGTCGGGACAGGACACGAGGAGGACGCCGGTGGATGCCATCACCGGCGAGTCTGCCAAGTCCGGCGCGCCTGCTCCTAGGAGGCTGCTCCTAGGGGAAGAGGCCGCGAGCCTCGATGGCGGCCGCGATGCGCTCGAGGGCAACGACGAGCGCGCCCCGGCGCAGGTCGACCCGGAGCATCTGGCTGCGGGCCCACACGGTGACGAAGGCGCTCTCCATGGAGCTGCGCAGCCGCTCGGCCAGCACGCCCTCGTCCCACGGGTAGCCCTGGCGGCTCTGCGCCCACTCGAAGTACGAGGCGGTGACGCCGCCGGCGTTGGCGAGGACATCGGGCACGACCACGATCCCGCGATCCTCCAGCACCTGCTGGCCCTCGGTCGTGGTGGGGCCGTTGGCCGCCTCGACCACGAGCTTGGCCTTGATCCGCCCGGCCACGTCGGCGTCGATGACGCCGCCGAGCGCCGCGGGCACGAGCAGCTCGCAGTCGACGTCCCAGATGCTGTCGCCCGAGATCGACTCGCCTCCGGCGAAGCCAGCCACCGTGCCCTTGGCGGCGACGTGGTCGGACAGCGCCATCGCGTCGAGGCCGCCCTCGTTCAGCACCGCGCCGCCGACGTCGGCCACGGCCACGACCCGCATGCCCGCCGAGTGCAGCAGGAACGCCAGCGGACCACCCACCTTGCCGAAGCCCTGGATCACGACGCGGCTTCCGGCGAGGGGCATGCCCATCTCGACGAACGCGGCGCGGGCGGTCACGACGCAGCCTGACGAGGTGGCGCCGGCATGGGCGCGGGTGCCGCCGACCGCGAGCGGCTTGCCGGTGACGGACGCGGGCATGTGCCGGCCGTGGGCCATCGAAAGCGTGTCGAGCAGCCAGGCCATCACCCGGCCGTCGGTGTTCACGTCGGGCGCCGGCACGTCGACCTCGGGGCCGAGCAGCGGGCTGATCTCGTAGGTGTAGCGGCGGGTCAGGCGCTCGAGCTCACCGAGCGAGAGCCGGCTCGGGTCGCAGCGCACCCCGCCCTTGGCTCCGCCGAAGGGCAGGTCGAGGATGGCGGTCTTGAAGGTCATCGCCGCGGCGAGGGCCTTGACCTCGTCGGCGTCGACGTCGGGGTGGAAGCGGATCCCGCCCTTGCCCGGGCCGCGGGTGGTGTCGTGGTGCACGCGCCAGCCGGTGAACACCTCGATGGAGCCGTCGTCCATCCGCACCGGGACCGCCACCTCCAGCACCCGCTTCGGCGTTCGGAGCATCCGGTGGATGTCCGGGTCGATGTCGGCCAGCTTGGCCGCATCGTCGAGGCGGTCGAGGACGGTCTGCCAGGCGCTGGCCGACATGTCGTGGTCCCTCCCGTGGGGGTGTGCGTGTCGTCGGGTCTCTCCCCGGCGAAGGTTCTACCCCACCCTCGCACGCGCCGAGCCGCGCTGACGAAGTCCTGAATCGACGAGGCGGCGCACGAGCACCCGCGACGGAACCGGCTGGGCGCCGAGCTCGATGGCTCGCAGGCGCAGGTCGGTGTGGACGTCGTAGTGGTCGCCCTGGAACCAGCGGCGCTCGATGCGCAGGAGCTCGGCCATCGCGTGGAGCTCGTCGTAGCTCTCGTCGCTCAC
>DATCYI010000088.1:0-2821 GCA_036570385.1 Acidimicrobiales bacterium
GACCTCATCGTCGCCCAGGGCACCGAGGCCGGCGGCCACACCGGCATGATCGCCACGATGGTGCTCGTGCCCGAGGTGGTCGACGCGGTCGACGTGCCGGTGCTCGCCGCCGGCGGCATCGCCCGCGGCCGCCAGCTCGCGGCGGGCATGGCGCTCGGCGCCGACGGCGTGTGGTGCGGCTCAGTCTGGCTCACCACCGAGGAGGCGGAGACGCCCCCGTCTGTGAAGGACAAGTTCCTGCGGGCCGGGCTGGCCGACACGGTGCGCTCGAAGTCGCTCACCGGCAAGCCGGCGCGCATGCTGCGCACCGCCTGGACCGACGAGTGGGAGCGCGCCGACGGTCCTGGTCCGCTCCCCATGCCGATCCAGCCGATGCTCGTGGCGGAGGCCCAGCGCCGGATCCACCGCGTGGCCGACAAGCCCGGCACCGGCGCCAACGAGCTCGTCACCTACTTCGTGGGCCAGGTCGTCGGGTCGATGAACTCCGTGCAGCCGACCCGCCGGGTCGTGCTCGAGATGGTGGACGAGTTCATCGACGCGGTGCAGCGCCTCACCGGGATGATGAACGCCGAGTAGGCCCATGAGCGGCGACGACGTCTTCCCCGACCGGGACATGAGCCACCGGGACAAGGTGGAGTTCATGCTCGAGCGCCAGGGCTGGGCGATCGACGCGGTTGCCGCCGACACCGATCCCGAGGCCCCGATCCCGCGCTACGCCTACACGATCGGGTTCGAGGATCGCTTCGGCTTCCCGGAGCTGTGCTGCTTCGGCCTGACGCCGGTGGCCTGCCACGGGCTGTTCACGCTCGTGGCCGAAGCGCTCGCCGGGGGCACCGACCTGCCGGTGGGCGTGCCGTTCATCGGCCTGCTCGACGGCGACCAGCCGTGCGCGCTGCTGCCGGTCGACGCCGCTGGTGCGGCGGGCATGTTCCCGTCGCTGACCGAGCACCACCGCCTGGCCGGCGAGGAGGGCGCAGCGTTCTCGATGGTCCAGCTGGCCTGGCCCGACGGCAACGGCGCCCTGCCGTGGGAGCCGGCCTTTGCCGCCGACCTCGCCCCCGTCCAGCTGCTGCTCGGCGAGCCCCCTACCGAATAGCGGCGCGGTCAGCGGCCGGCGGCCGGAACGGGCACACGCCCGTTGAGCGTGCCCTGGTGCAGGATGCGCCGGCCGGAGATCATCTCGATGTCGATCCGCACGATGGCGCTGCGGACGCCGTCGGCCCACGGCTCGAGGCCGACGTCGAGCACCTTGAAGGTGGTGTCGAGGTCGTGCACCACCTGGGAGCGTCCGACCACGAGCACGCTCCAGCCGGACCGGGACGCCCCGTCGAACTCGTCGACCTCGAAGGCGACGACCGCTCCTTCGGTGGCGGCCGAGAGCTTCGACCCGGGGGCGGTGCGGAAGACGATCAGGTCGTCGACGATCGCGTAGTTCACAGGGAAGATGGCGGGGATGGCACCCATCGTGACGCCGACCCGGCCGATCTCGCTGTGATCTAGCAGTTCCCGCGCCTCCTCTTCGGAGAGGAGCTCCAAGCCGTGGTCAACGAGCATGGAGCCAGGATGCCGGGTGTACCGGATGGTCCAGTAGTGCCGAAGGTCCCTACTGTCCCGAGCCGTAGGTAGGCCGAGGGGTTCCGGTCACTCCCCGGCGAGGGCGGCTCGCGCCGCGGCGTCCACCTCGGCACGATCGGCCCGGCTCAGGATCGAGAACCTGACCTCGCGGATGGCGCCGGTGAAGGGGAACGGCGCGGCGTAGTCGTCGACGACGGGCGACAGGGCGTCACGACCGATGTCGAGCCCGGTCGAGCCGAGCATCCGCACGATCTTCGGGACCTCGACCGCCGCCAGCTCGGCACCGTCGGCGCTGATGCTCAGCCGCCCACCCGAGCCGGTGCGCTCGAAGGCGGCGACGAGCTCGTGGTCGCCCGGGGCCAGCTCGACCGGAGCGTGGACCCGGTGGTGGGTGCCCAGCGCGTTGTAGTCGAAGTGGAGCTCGCCGCCGAGCACGAAGAACGAGTGCCCGACGTTGTGGGCGCCCCTGGCGTAGACGACGCCCTCGACCCCGCCGTCGGGCACCTCCACGCTGGCGGCGATGCGCCAGCTGCGGCCACCGAGCGGAGGGGCGGCATCCGCGGGCACGTGGCTCAGCGGCGGCCGGTACACGTACTCCGATCGGGCGTGGACGGTTCCGGGCCGCGGCGCGCTGCCGAAGAGCTCGACGGTGCGGTCGTCGAGGGGCAGGACGCCGTGGCGCTCCGCCTCCTCCCACCAGAGGGCCACGAGCTCGGCGAGCTTGTCGGGGTGCTGCTCGGCCAGGTCGTTGCACTCGCCGAAGTCCTCGTCGAGGTGGAACAGACCCCAGTGGTCGTCGTCGTATGGGTGGCCCGGCTCGTGGTAGGTCGTCGCCTTCCAGCCGTCCGCCCAGATGCCGCGGTGACCCATCTGCTCGAAGTACTGCACGGAGCGCGGCGCCGGGGCCGCGGCATCGGCGAAGGTCGGCGCGATCGAAGCTCCGTGGAGCGGGATCTGGGGCACGCCGTTGAGCTGGTCGGGCATCGCGGCCCCGGTTAGCTCGAGGATCGTCGGCGTGATGTCGACGACGTGGCAGAACTGGTCCCGCCGCTCGCCTCGCGCGTCGATCCCGTTGGGCCAGTGCACGATCAGCGGGTCGCGCACCCCGCCGCCGTAGGTGTTCTGCTTGTACCAGCGCAGCGGCGAGTTGCCGGCCTGCGCCCAGCCCCAGGGGTAGTTGCTGTGCGAGTGCGGGCCGCCGATGTCGTCGAGCCGGGTGTCGACCAGCTCGTCGATGTCCTCCCAC
>DATCYI010000089.1:0-2233 GCA_036570385.1 Acidimicrobiales bacterium
GCCGAGCTCGAGCATGCGGAGGTGGCGGGCCAGGGCGATGGCGGCGGGCAGCAGCACGGCCATGGCCACGGCCATGGGCCGCACGTGGTCCCAGCTGCGGCCGTTGAGGCTGCCGGTGAGCCACACGGTGGCGCGGGCGGCGTCGAGGATCTCGGCTCGGGTGAGCAGGTACTGCGTGACCGATGTGAGCATCGCGGTGACCCCGATGCCCACCAGCACCAGGCGGTACCCGGTGACGCCGCGCTTGTACGCGAGCAGGTACACGCCGAGCGACGTGACCAGCGATCCGCCGAGGGCGCCGAGCGTGATCTGCATCGACGAGCCGCCCACGATCACGATGATGAAGACAGCGGTGGCAGCGGCCCCGGCGTTGACGCCGATGATGTCGGGGCTGGCCAGCGGGTTGCGGGCGATGCGCTGGAAGATCGCGCCGGACACGCCGAAGCCAGCGCCGACCAGCGCGGCGGTGAGGCCGCGGGGGAGGCGCAACCGCCGGATGATGAAGGCGGTGTCCTCGTTGCCGCCTCCGAAGAGCGTGGCGAGCACGTCGCTCAGCGCTATCGGGTAGTCGCCCACCGAGAGCGACCAGGCGAAGGCGAGGAACGCGGCGCCGCACAGCGCGATGGTGACGGCCACGGCCCGCCCGTGGACGCGGGTCGACCACCCGGCTCCGGGCACGCGCACGATCACCATGTCGCCGCGGCGACGCCGGCCGGGAGCTTCGGGCACGAGCACGTCGGTCACAGCTCGGCCAGCTTCCGGCGGCGCACGAGCATGATGAAGAAGGGGGCGCCGAGCAGCGCGGTGACGATGCCGACCTGGAGCTCACCCGGTCGGGCGACGATCCGGCCGAGCACGTCGGCGCTGAGCAGCAGCGTGGGGCCGAGCACGAGGCACCAGGGCAGCAGCCAGCGGTGGTCGGGGCCGCAGATGGCCCGCGCTACGTGGGGGATGGTGAGCCCGATGAAGGCGATGGGCCCGGCGGCCGCGGTGGCGCCGCCGCACAGGAGCACGACGGCGAGAGCGGACGCCGCCCGCGCGAGCTGAACACGCTGCCCGAGGGAGCGGGCAACGTCCTCGCCGAGCGCGAGCGTGTTGAGGGAGCGGGCGGAGGCGAGGGCCAGGAGCGTTCCGGCGACGAGGAACGGCATGACCTGTGCCGCCACCTCGGCGTCGCGGCCGGCCAGCGAACCTACGACCCAGAACCGGAACTGGTCGAGGGTGTCGACGTCGAGCAGCAGCACCGTCGACGTGAACGACGCGAGCAGCGCTGACATCGCGGCGCCGGCCAGGGCCAGCTTCACCGGCGTTGCGCCGCCCCGTCCCATCGACCCGAGCAGGTACACGGCCACGCTGGCCACGGCTGCGCCCAGGAACGCGAACCACACGTAGCTGCTGAGCGTGGACACGTCGAACACGTAGATGGCCACCACGACGGCGAGCGATGAGCCCGCCTGGATGCCGAGGATCCCCGGGTCGGCGAGGGGGTTGCGGGTGACGCCCTGCATCACGCCGCCAGCCAGTCCGAGGGCCGCTCCGACGGCGAGGCCGATCACTGTGCGCGGGATGCGCAGCGTGTGGATGATGAGGTGGTCGTTCTGCGAGCTGTCGTAGCTCCACAGGGCGTCCCAGACGGTGCCGAGCCCGATCTGCTTCGAGCCGACCGCCACCGAGGTCGCCGCGAGGGCCACCAGCACGCCGGCGGCGACCAGCAAGCCGGCGCCGCGGGTCCAACCGCTCGAGAGGAGACCGCGTCGTGTGCTGGGTCGTGCCCGCTCGGGCGCGGCCTCGCGCGGGAGGACCGCTGTCACCGGATGCCCACGGGGCGCGGACCGACTGCCACCCCCAGAACCTAGCGCCCCTATGGGTCAGGCTTCACATGCCACGACGAAAAGCATTAGGTACCCCGAACACGAGATCGGCAGGATCAGATGACCACCACGGGGCAGGGAGCGTGGTGCAGGAGCTGGCGGGTGACCGACCCGAGCAGGGCGCTGCCGATCCGCCCGAGGCCACGGGAGCCGACCACCACGAGCCCAGCGCCCTCTGCCTGCTCGACGAGGGCGCGGGTTGCTCCGCTGTTGGTGATGTGGCCGACCGCGTCGACGCCCTCGAGGGCCGGGTCGCGGAGTGCCTCGTCGAGCGACTCCTGGGCGATGGCCTCGAGGTCGCCGAGGTCGGGCGGCATCGGGCCCCAGGGCGACGCGGCCATCGACTGCATCTGCCAGGCCTG
>DATCYI010000090.1:0-2092 GCA_036570385.1 Acidimicrobiales bacterium
GCCGACGCGGTCCGTGCCCTGCCCGACCGCCAGCGCGACTGCATCGTCCTGCGGTTCTACGCCGAGCTGTCCGACACCGAGATTGCCGAGACCATGGGCATCAGCCCCGGATCGGTGAAGACCACCTGCACCGGGCGCGGGCCGCGCTCGCCGATCGCCTGGAGGCACTGCGATGAGCGAACAGTTCGACAACCAGATCCGCGCCGCCCTGCGAGCCGAGGCCGAGGACGTGACCGCCGACGACGCTCTGCTCGCTCGCATCCGCGCACGGTCGATCGCCGAGGCACCAGCCCTGCGGCGCCGAGCGCCGTGGCTGCTGTCCGCTGCCGCGGTCGCCGCCGTGATCGTGGGCGCCGCCACCCTGGTGCTTCGTGACGACGACCGCCACCAGACCGTCGATGTCGCCGATGGCCCTGCGCCGACCGACGTCGATCCCGACCTGTTGCCAGCCGGAAGCCTCTGCAACGGCACCTCCGATGTGGCCCTCGTCGTGGTCATGGCCCCGGGCACGGCGGATGAGGACGTGAGGAGGACCGACTCGCAGATCCAGCAGGCAGCCGCGAGCAGCGGGGTCACGGGAGTGGCGATGCGGACCGTCGACGCCGCCGGGGCACTAGCGGAGCTCGAGGCTCGCTACGCGGAGCAGCCTGAGCGGCTGGCGGCCCTCAGCCGAGACACCGTGTTCCCCTACTTCATCCTCAACCTCGATGGCGACGACGTAGAGCTCCGCGCCGAGATCTCGGACCTGCCCGGCGTGATCGGCACGACCAGCGAGACCTGCGCCATCGAGGGCTCGGCGAACACGACGAGCACGGTTCCCCCGCCCGGCGCCGGCCACCCGGCGCCCGAGCATGTCCTGGCCGTCACCGAAGACGGCCGGCTGGTCCTCCTGCGAACCGCCGACGGCGCGGAGGTGTCGGAGCTTGCTGACCTGGGCTCCGGCGAGGCCACCGAGGACAACCCCGCCCCCACGTCGATCACCGGCGTGGCTGTCCGGCCTGGCACCAGCGAGGTCTACGTCGAGACGTGCTGCGAGCCTGCCGCTGGCCACATCTTCCGCGTCGACCTGGCATCACCGGGGGCCGAACCCGTGTCCGTGGCGTACGGCTACGGGATGGACATCAGCGGAGACGGCCGGCGAATGGCGTACGTCAGCGGGTTGACGGTGTCCGTCATGGACATCGACAGCGGCGAGGTCATCTCCACGGCCGAGAGCGGTGACGGCACCCATGACTGGGTGCAGGCCGCACTCGACCACGACGGCTCGGTCATCGCCATCGAACGGGCGCTCGAGCGCGCGGACGACGGTGTGGTGGTCCGCAGCGATGCCCGCACGACGTCGCTCGACGACGGCGCCTACGAGGAGCACGACGTGGCCGCCGGACGGTTCATGCCGATCTGGGTGGAGGGCGAGTCACTGGCGAGCGCGCCGGCGCCCGGCGAGCACCTTCGAGACGCGAACGTCGACGAGACGGGTGAATGGGTCCTCGTCGTCACGGAGAACGGCCGGCTGGTCGCACGAGGCGGCGAAGGCGAGCGTGTCCTCGCCGACGGCCCCTTCCTCGCCGCCGACTGGTGAGCCCGCCACGCCGGGGCGGCACGCACGGCCTGAGCACGCCTCCGGCCGTCAGCGTTCGGCTAGGAGACGCGGACGACGATCTTGCCGATGTTCTCACCGGTGAACATGGCGTTGAGGGCGCTGGGCGCCGCCTCGAGGCCCTCGAATACGTGGCTGCGGTGCCGCAGCTTCCCCTCGGCCACCCAGCCGCCGAGGACCTCTGTGATCTCGCCCCAGCGGCCCCAGCTGTCCCAGGAGATGAAGCCCTCCATGCGAGCCCTGCGGGATATCAGGTTGAGGTAGTTGGGCGGACCGGGGGGCTTGTGGTGGTCGTTGTACGAGGAGATGGCGCCGCAGAGCACCACCCGAGCGTGATCGGCGAGGCGACCTAGAACGGCGTCGAGGATCGGCCCGCCGGTGTTGTCGAAGAACACGTCGACCCGCTTGGGGCACAGCTCGCGGAGCCGGGCCGGCACGTCGTCGGTGCGGTGGTTGATGGCGCCGTCGAGGCCGAGGTCGTCCACCAACCAGGCG
>DATCYI010000091.1:0-15557 GCA_036570385.1 Acidimicrobiales bacterium
CTTCGTCGGCCACCAGCTGGCCGGGGGGATGGGCTTCGTCGAGGGCACGCTCCTGGCCACGCTGAGCCGCCGCATCCAGCAGCTCGAGCACCTTCCGCCCGGTCGGGCAGCCGTCGCCGAGACCGTGCTCGCCCTCACCGACGAGCCCTGACCGACGAGCGCCGGCCCCGGGCGTCGCTAGGTGTGGCGGCTGGGCTCGAGCGTGGAGCGCAGCGCGCGCTCCTCGCTCCAGGCGATAATCCCCTGGAGGTGCGCGGTCATGCGCCGCACAGCGAGGGACTCCCGGCCCGCCGCGATCGCCTCGGCCACCCCGATGTGGCGGATCACCGTGGCTCGGCGGCGCTCCTCGTCCTCGTAGACGTCGGAGATGCCGCCGGCGTGGCTGGCGAGGTCCATCAGAACGCCCACGTACAGGTGCAGCACGGGGCTCTCGCTGAGTCGGCCAATCTCGCGCTGGAACGCTGTGGATAGCTCCATGAAGCGCCGCACCGGCACCTCGCCGCCGGCCGCCCACCCGTTGTCGTAGAAGGCGAGCAGTCCCCGACGGGCGGCTTCGTCGGGGTTCTTGGCGGCCAAGCCGGCGCAGGCCGGACCGAGGATCAGCTCGGCCGCGAGGAGGTGGGCAAAGGTGGTGTGCTGCGCCCGAAGGAAGACGCGGGCGTTGGCCGTGACGCCCTCGTCGGTGGGGCGGCGGCCGAACAGGCCGCCACGCACGCCGCGCCGCACGACCAGGAGCTGCTGCTGCTCCAGGAGCCGGGCGGCCTGGCGCAGCGTCGGGCGGCCGATGCCGAGCGCCTCCATCAGCTGCTCCTCGGAGCCAAGGGGCCACTCCTCCTCGTCGCCCTCGTAGCCAAGGATCTCCTCGCCGAGGGCGTCGGCCGCCTGCCGGGCTGCGGAGGTGATCGCCATGCGCTTCACGACGTGTCCCCGCTCAAACGCGCGAAAGGGCCGAGGAGGCTTGCTGTGGTCACGAGATCAGGATACAGAGGATCCTCAGATACTTGATTTTTCGAGTTCGAAGGAAGGGCCACCATGGTACGCCTCATGTCTAAGCTTGACGCCGCTGTGGAGGAGTTCGACCACGGGGGGCAGCGAAAGCGGATGACATGGCTCTCGGGCCCCGTCCGCACACCGGGTACCGGCCCCGAGGCGTTCTACTCCGAAACGCTGGGAGAGGGCGCCGCTACCAGGCCGCACTTCCACCAGGTCGACCAGTTCCAGGTGTTTCTCGAGGGCTGTCAGCAGCTCGGTTCGGCGGCGGTGGCCCCGGTGACCCTGCACTACGTCGACGCCTTCACGCCGTACGGGCCGATCGTCGGCGACGAAACCGGCGTCCATTACCTCACCTTGCGCGCCCGCTGCGATCCTGGGGCGCTGTTCATGCCCGAATCGCGCCCACTCCGGCGTACCCTCGGCGGCCGTCACGCCAGTGTTGCCGTTCCCATCGACCCGGCCACCACCGCCCCGGCCTGGCGAACCCTCATCGAGCCCCAGCCCGATGGTCTCGGTGCCGAGGTTGCGGCGATTGGCGCCCTCGGGGCTATCGAGGGCCACATCCGTGCAGCAGGCGGCGGTCAGGTCTACGTCGTCGTGAAGGGCGGGCTGCGGCGTGACGGGCGGGACCACCCTTTGCTGTCGAGCCTCTTCGCAGCGCCTGACGAGGATCCCGGCCGTCTGCAGGCGGGCCCCGAGGGCATGGTGCTGCTGGCCTTGGGCTTTCCTGCCATCGACACCGGCCGGCCGAACAGTGGGCTCCCGACCACGTGAGGACCCGCCCGGGTTCAGGCGCGGGTTCGGCTCGACCGTGAGCGAGACTCGCTCTGGATAGAAGCACAGGCCATCCGGCGATCCGGCTCCTTAGCTTAGCTTAAGGATCAGCGCGCACCGCCAGTGGCCCCGCGGATGGACGCGGCACCTTCCAGGGCGCACGAAGGCTGAGCATCGGCGGGATCGCGAGCTGTATGCCCAAACACGAGCGCCTAGGTAGGACACCACGCTGTGGCGGGCGAGACAACCTCGCCACCCAAGCCCTCGTCGCCACCTACGCCGCCACCAAAGCAATCGTCGACGAGTCCTCAGCCCGAGCCGCCGTCACTGAGATCACCACCGAATGACGACCCCGACACGATGAATACGACCGCGCCCAGCACCCCAGCGCGCCCCAATCACGTCTCCACCCAACGTGTCGCCACCATGCTCATCGAGCGTGTCGGCCAATAGACGGGCGGGGCTGCCGTGGTGATCGCCGGCATCGGCGTCGACAGTTGAGGCGGTGTGGGTGTGTCTGTGCGGGTCGATACCAATGACGAGATCGACGGTGACCGCGAGGATGGACACGGCGCTGCTCTCCCTTGATCGGGTGGCGTTGCGGGTCCGGTCGATCTAGGGGCTGCGGCAGAACTGTGATGGGACACGCCCCCCGCAGTCCTGATGCGGGGGCGATCAGTTCCTGAACAGATCAAGCCAGCCACGGATGGCCATGCCCGCACCGGTGATCTCCGGGCACCTCCTTGGCCAGACATCCACCGGGCCCGCACTCAGCTAGAGCCACGAAGACCGCCGGGCCACGCTCGCCGGTCCTCCGACCGACCGCTCCAACATCCACAAAGCACCCGGTCTGTCGCTCCAAGCCCCTGTAGGTCCTTCCCGGGCCGAGAACTCGACAAGGAATCCGCGCTCGTCGGAGGACGAGGGCCCGGGCAGGTCACGGAAGGGCCGTACAGTCGGGGGACTGCCGAACGAGAAGGGGCGAGGGTTGGAGCCGAGCGGCCGCCTGGAGCTGACGTGGACGAACAAGCACCTGCGGCTGATCTCGGACCCCGAGGGAGGCTACGAGTGGGTCGAACCCACCGACCCCCGCGTCAGCGAAGTGCGTCTCCTCCAAGAAGTCGGCACCGTCGGCGACGACGCGCCTGACGCCGGCAATTTGCTCATCGAGGGCGACGCGCTCCACGCGCTCACCGCCCTGAACCGCATCCCCGAGCTGGCCGAGCGCTACGCCGGCCGGGTCCGGCTCGTCTACATCGACCCGCCGTTCAACACCGGGCAGGCCTTCGCCAACTACGACGACAACCTCGAGCACTCGGTCTGGCTCTCGATGCTGCGAGACCGCCTGGTGCAGCTCAAGCCGCTCCTCTCGACGAACGGCAGCATCTGGGTCCACCTCGACGATGCCGAGGCCCACCGCGCCCGAGCAGTACTGGACGAGGTGTTCGGAGCCGAGAACTTCGTTGCGGAGGTGGTGTGGCAGAAGGCCGACTCACCACGGTCCGACGCCATGGGGCTTTCCATCTCGCATGACTCGCTCCTCGTCTACCGCAGGTCACCGGCATGGGTGCCCAACCGACTGCCGAGGTTGCAGTCGACCGACGCGACCTTCGGCAACCAAGACGGGGATCCGGTCCTTTGGCGAAAGAAGGATCCCACGGCCCCCAGCGCAGCGACCCATCAAGGCATGGTGTACGCAGTCCAGCACCCGATCGGCGGCCATCTCGTGTACCCCGGAGTCGGTCGCTGCTGGGCGATGGAGCAGTCCCGGATGCTCACCGAGCTGTCGAAGTACGCGCGCTACGAGCTCCGAGACATCGGCGACGAGGACGCGCGCTCCCGCATCTGCGGTGTTGAGCCGGAACGCGTGCGACCAGGTGTGAACGCGTTGATGCTCGTCGACCCGCTCGACACGGCGTCCGCCCAGGCTCAAGCGGTGTACGACGCAGGCAACTGGCCGACGATCTACCTCACCGGGCCTGGCGGACGTCGAGGATTCCAGCGAAAGCAGCACATCTCGAACGCCGGCAGGGTCCCGGACACGTGGTGGTCACACGAGGAGGTTGGGCACAACCGGGCGGCCAAGAACGAGATCAAGGCGTTGTTCGCCGGGCAGCATCCGTTCGCGACCCCGAAGCCTGAGCGGCTCCTTCAGCGCATCATCCATATCGCCACCGATCCGGGTGACATCGTGCTCGACTGTTTCGCAGGGTCCGGGACCACGGCGGCAGTGGCCCACAAGATGGGGCGAAGCTGGGTGACGGTCGAACGGGAGCAGGCCACGGTGGACCGGTTCACGAAGCCGCGGTTGACGAAGGTCGTGAATAACGATGACCCGGGAGGCGTGACCTCCATGACGAGGCCCACCGGCGAAGGTCTGCCGGGCGGGCTCAAGTCCGGCGACGGAACCACGGCGGCGAAGGCCCTCAAGGCGATGTTCGAGGACGGGCGTCTGGACGACACCAGATTGGACGAGTCGACCATGAAGGCCGTTGCCAAGGCCATGCGGGAAGCTGAGAAGAAGGTGAACCAGACCCTGTGGTCTGGAGGCGGTGGGTTCCGGCATGTGCGGATCGGCCCCTCGATGTTCGACCTTGATACCGAGACCGGAGATGTGTTCCTGGCCGAGTGGGCCACCAACGGCGCGTTCTCGGAGGCGGTGGCGGCGCAACTCGGCTTCGAGCGTGACGACGCGCCGCCGTTCTCTGGGCGCAAGGGCCGGACCCGTCTGGCCGTACTCGACGGCGTGGTCGGCGCCGCCGAGGTGGAGTTCCTGGTGGCAGCCCTCGACGACCGAGAGCGGGTCGTGGTCGTCGGCCAGGCCTTCACCGAGGACGCGGAGTCCACCCTGCGCGCGCTCTCGCCCGGGTCGCGGATTCGTCACGCTCCCCACGACCTGTTGCGCCGGGGAGGCCGTCGATGATCGTCCCCTACGACGCCGTGGCCATCGACGACTTGGCCGCCCGGTTGGACCTTCGGGACCCGAACCGGCGCGCTGTCGCAGCGGTGGCCGACACGCTGGACTCGGCTGAGCCGACCGCTGAGATCGTGTGCGATCTGGCCACCGCCACCGGCAAGACCTACATCGCTGCCGGGTTGATCGACTATCTGGCCGCCGCCGGGGTCCGCAACGTGTTGATCGTGTGCCCGGGGACAACGATCCTCACCAAGACGGTCAACAACTTCACTCCGGGGCACGCCAAGTTCGTCGCTGGGCTCGAGGTCCGGCCGACGGTCATCACGTCGGAGGACTTCGCCCGGGGTTCGGTGAGCGAGTCGCTGCGATCGAGCGACGACTTCAAGCTGTTCGTGTTCAACGTGCAGCAGCTCCTGCGGCCGACGGCGAACACGTCGCGACGGGTACGGGACTACGACGAGAACCTCGGTGCCAGCCTCTACGAGCACCTGCGGTCGGTGGAGGACCTGGTGGTGATCGCCGATGAGCACCACAGCTACTTCGGTCCGCAGTTCTCCCGGGCCGTGAGGGACCTCTCGCCCCAGGCGTTGATCGGGCTGACGGCCACCCCGCACCCCAAGACCGACCCGGCCCACATCGTGTTCCACTACCCGCTGGCCGAGGCCATTGCCGACGGGTACGTGAAGGTGCCGGTGCTGGTGGCCCGGCGTGACGGGTCGGCCGACATCCGCCGCCAGCTCGCCGACGGCGTGATCCTGCTGAAGCACAAGGCCGCCGCCCTCGCTGCCTACGCGGCCCACACCGGCGAGCCGGCGGTGAACCCGGTGATGTTCATCGTGTGCTCGACGATCGAGGAGGCCAACGAGGTCGCCGAGATCCTGGCCGGGCCGGACCTGCTCGGTGATCCCGACGCGGTGCTCACCGTCACCAGCGACTCGCCCGATGCCGCACTCGATGCGCTGGGTCGGGTGGAGGAGCCCGACTCGCCGGTGCGGGCGATCGTGTCGGTCCAGATGCTGAAGGAGGGCTGGGACGTCAAGAACATCTACGTGGTGTGCGCCCTGCGGGCCCTGGAGTCCCAGGCCCTCTCCGAGCAGGTCCTGGGCCGCGGGCTGCGCCTGCCGTTCGGGCAACGCACCGGACGCCAGATGCTCGACACCGTCGAAGTGCTCTCCCACCGCAAGTTCCGTGACCTCCTCACCGACGCTGGCACCTTGTTGGAAGCGTTCTTCACCGAGCGCCACCCCACCCAGCTCGTCGCCCCTGACGACGGTTCGCTCGTCGGTGCCGACGGCGCGGCCGTGCTCGAAGCCGCCGAGGGGTCGGGGCGGCTCGACATCCTGGTGGGATCGACAGGGAGCGTCGACGCGACCGGCGAGCCAATCGAGGGCGGCATGTTCGGTGCCGCGGTGGAGGACATCGAGCGGCGGATCGCAGAAGGCGAGCAGCAGGCGCTCGCTCTCGCTACCACGATGGACATCGTCGCCGGAGCCCCGCGCGTGAAGTTCCCCCGGCTGGTGCCCCGCCTCGTCCCGCAACCGTTCTCGCTCTCCACGGTGCCCAATCAGGCGGCGGCCGACCTCGGGGCCCAGTTCGCCACCGACACCGCCCCCACGCTCGATCGCCAAGCGCTCGGCGCGGAACGGGTGTCGGACGAGACCGGCGAGGGCGTGCAGATCGCGGCCACCGTGGCCGAGGACCCAGTGGAGGCATCCCAGCTGTCCCTTCCCGTCGACGCCCTGCGCGATCGGATCCGTGGTGAGGTGTTGCGCTCGCGGTTCGTCACCAGCACCCGCCAGGAGTCCAACGCCATCAACCGGCTCGTCGGAGCCTTCCTCACCGGCGCCGGGGTGACCGACGAGGATTCGACCTCCTGGAGCGACGCCAAGGTGGCCAACGCCGTCTCGTCGTTCCTGTCGCTGGTGCGCCAGTACCATTCCCAGCGCGGCACTTCGCTGCAGACCGGCGTCGAGCTGGTCGAATACCCGCCGACGGGCATCCTCGCCCCCGACGAGGTCTTCCCTCGCACCGCGGCGTGGGCGCCGCGACGCTGGTACAGCGGCTGGACCCATTCGATCCTCCCCAACGCCCGGTTCGACGCCCGCAGCACCGAGCTCGCGCTAGCCGAGCTGTTCGAGTCTTCCAACCCAGACGTGGCCTGGTGGCTGCGGGTGGACGCTCACCAGGACGTGTGGATCCCCTACGGACACCGCCAGCGACACTTCCCCGACTTCATCGTGGTCACCGACGACGGCGACCACTGGATGGTCGAGGGCAAGGCTGACGACCGAGCCAACGACCCTGACGTGATCCAGAAGAAGACCGCCGGCTTCGAGTGGTCCCGCTTCGCCAACGACTCCGGCGACGCCACCGCCACCTGGCACTACCTCTTCGCCACCGAGACCGCCATCAAGCAAGCCGGCGGAACCTGGACCGGCCTCAAGAACTTTGCCGAGTGGGAGTAGCTGGCTATGCAACCGAGCGGGTCAAACCGAGTCGCCGGCGGGGACGAGATCGTCGCGGAACTCCTCGAGCGCCTTCACCGCGAGTCAATTCGCCGAGAGTTCCCGCTCGACAGCAGCGTCCTCCAGGCGCTGGTGCAGCTCGTTCAAAGTCCAAAGGCGGTGGTGACTCGATCCTCGTGATGGACCTTTGGCCGTGCCACGACGCTCGCCGCGACGGTGACACCCGCAACGCTGCCAGCAGCAGGTGTGCGGGTCCGGGGCACCCACACCGGTCAGCTCGAACGGGTGATACCAGCCCGCTTGAGCACAGCCGGCTCCATGCCGAGTTCGCGCCACGCTGCGTAGGTGATGCCCTTGCGTTGGCTGTAGGCCGCGGCTGCGTCAACAAAGCCTTGTTCCAATTCGGGTAGATCGACCGCGTCATCGAAGGCGGCGAGTTCTGACGTCAAGTCGAGTCTCTCCTGGATGAGCTGGACGCGCTTCAGAGGGTCGGAGCCCGCGAGGCTGGCGTCAATGTTCGCGATCCGATCCTGGATCGACTTGGCGTTGCGCTTTCGTCCGCGCTTGGGCTTGTTCGCCTCGAGAGCCTCGAGGTACTTCCGTACCGCTCGGCCCTGGCTCCGTCCTTCGGCCAGAGCCGCCTTATGCGCGGCGGACATGGAGGAGGACTTCTTCTTTGTGGCCATGCCCCACACTCTATTTCGAAATCGGTGACCTATCGGCCGGCTGACGGTCCGCACTCGATTCCGATTGTGATCCCTTCCGCCTCCACGCTTCTCGGTCGATCATCATCTTTCGGAGCCCACGATTGGCAGGTATCGCCAGTGGGCCTCGCGGACGAATCGTGGCACCTTTGCGAGAGCACGGGCGCTGAGCGGCGGAATCGCGAGATGTACGCCGAGGACACGTTCGCCCAGCCGGGCGACTACGCGGTCGTGGGCGAGGCGGTCGATGGCGCGGACGAGGTGTGACTTGTCGCCGAGCGGGTCGACGCCGCTGGCGCGGATGCCTACCTCCTGCGCCAGTTCGACGGGTCCGACTGTGGTCGGGCCGGCTGCGGCATCGAGGTGCCGAGCCATCGCTCGAGCAAGGAGGATGCCGGTCGGGCCGATCAGGGGCGCGTAGACGATCTCGAAGTAGTCGTGCTCGAGCGGGAAGGCGGGATCGCTGACGGCAGGCAAAGCTCGGAGCCGCAACCCTCCGATGGGCTCGGGCTCCGGGTCTGGCGATGGACGGCCGTTACCGTCGAGCCTCGCCGCCATAGCTCGGCGCCTTGGGATGGACTGGTTCGAGGCGCTCAGTGGACGACGCTCTGCCGCCTGGCGTCCAGCGCTCGGCGCGGCCCAGGTCAGCACGCTCCCCCCTTTCACCAGCAGAAGTGCCTAAACCGACCATTTCTGCCACATCGAGATCATATGTCCCCGCGCCGGCGCCCGGGCTGGATCTCACAGCCCTAGCCCTCGCGAGGGGGCGGACGTCCGGGCCCGAGCCTGGAGTGCGTCGAGGCGCGAGGTCGTCCTGTCCATGGCCTGCTCGCCGGGACTCTGAGCGCTCGGAGCCGGTCGCTCGCCCGGCTCCGGCGGAGTCCCCGTCGGCCGCGGCTCCTGCGCCGGCTCAGTCGTCGCGGCGAGCTGCTCGTCGATCTCCTGCTGACGTCGGCGTAGCTCCGCGAGCTCCTGGGCTCGGTCCCACGGTGCACCGATGCGGACAGTGGCGCGGTCGGCTTCGGCTCGTGCACCAGCAACCTCCTCGTTCAACCCAGCGAGGGTGTCCGGGAGGTGATGGAGGTGGTGTTCGAGCCGGGTGATGAGGTTCGCTGGGTCTCGGCGATTCAGATCGTTGGCGAGGAAGCGGACCTCGATGTGGGCATCGGGGATGGTGACCCGGACCTCGTTCTCGAGGGTCGTGATGCCCTGGGCACAGACTCCGAGCCCGCCGAGAGCGCCGATCTGAGTGGAGGGTCCGCTGGTCTCGGGCGGGGTCTGGTCGAGCTGCTGCTGGAGGAGGCGTTGGAGGTGCTCGCCAGAGTCCACTCGCTTGGTGTGGATCTGACCGTCGATGGTCATGGTGAATTGCTCGCCGCGCGTGTCGGTGAGCCTGCCGATCACGGCTTCGAGGTCGACGGCACGGTGCTCGGCCGCCTCGGCTCGACGGGTTGCGCTGTCGAGGGTGCGGCGAAGCCGCTGCTGATCGTCGTGGTGCGCTCGCTGGAGACGTGCGAGGCGGGCGACGTCGGCATCCACTGCGGCCTTCTCCAGGACGAGCGGGTCGCCGGTCGCGAGAGCCTTCACCTCAGCGAAGGAGAGGGCTTGGTCGCCGATGTCGTCGACGTCTCGGTCGGGCAGGTCGCCGCGAGTCACTTGGGCGATGAAGGCCGCCTTCCGCTCGAGGGTCTGCCACATGTAGGTGTCGAAGCTGCCTTCGGTGACGTAGCGCAGCACTCGGACCTCCGGGTTCTGGTTGCCCTGACGGAGGATGCGTCCGTCGCGCTGCTCGATGTCAGCTGGACGCCAGGGTGCGTCGAGGTGGTGCATGGCTATGGCACGGGTCTGGACGTTGGTGCCGACCCCCATCGTCTCGGTTGAGCCGACGAGGACCGCGACGGTGCCGTCGCGGCAAGCCGCGAACAGGTTGGCCTTGGCCGTGTCGGTCTTGGCGTGCTGCATGTAGCGGATCGAACCGGTGTCGACCCCACGACGTACCAGGAGGTCCCGTAGCTCGTCGTAGGCGTTCCAGCCCTGGCCGGCTGGGGTCGAGACGTCGCAGAACACGAGCTGGAGGGCGCCGGGCCGGATCGTGAGCTGGCCGTGCTCATCGGTGTACCGATGCTCGCGGGTGGCGTGGTGGATGGCGGCGATGCGCTGAGCTGCGACGGTCAGCTTCCCGCCCTCGGCGGGTGACGGTTCGCCGACGAGCCGGAGGTCGAGCGCGGCCCGTCGTCCGTCGCCGGTGACCTTGAGCATGTTGTCCTCAGTGGGGTCGACCGAGCGGTTGCGGATCGCCTCGGCGCGCGACGCGAGGTCGGTCACGTAGTCGATGAGCGTGTCGCTGGGATCGACGACGATCGTCTCCGCTTGTCCACCGGCAAGCGTCGGGACGGGAAGGTCGAGGTCGTCGTTGGTCCGCACATCGGCGACCTGGCGGTAGAGGGTGAGTAGCTCGGGGACGTTCTGGAACCGGGTGAAGCGTGTCTGCATCCGGTACGAAGCACCGTCCGGTGTGAGCTCGAGGGCGGTGTGGGTGCGTCCGAAGTTCGCGGCCCAGGCGTCGAAGGCTCGAAGGCCGACGCTGGCCAGGAGGTCTGGATGGAGGTAGCTCTGCATCACCCACAGCTCGGCCATCGAGTTCGCCACCGGGGTGGCGGTGGCGAACGTGACGACTCGGGGGCCATGCATGCGCCGGAGCGCCCACAGCTTTGAGTCGAGGTCCTGCGCACGCTGCGAGCCGCTGTTCGCGACGCCGTCGATCGAGGAGTCGACGCGGCGGTTCTTGTAGGCGTGACTCTCGTCGAGGAACAGGTAGTCCACTCCGGTCTCCTCGAAGCGGACGCCATCGTCTTTGGTGTGCTCCGCGAGGAGGCGCTTGTAGGTCTCCTCGAGCTGGGCGATGCGTCGCTCCAGTCGCTTGACCGACAGGCCCTTGCCATCCTTCGAACCGACCAGGGCCGAGCGGGCCGTCTCGATCTCCTCACCGAGGTAGTCGCTCATCAGGTCGCGGCCGAGCGGTAGGCGGGCGAAGCCGGATTGGGTGAACACGATGCCGTCCCAGTCGCCAGTGGCGGCGCGGGCGACGAACTCCTTGCGCCGGTCCTTGGAGAGCCGCTCCTTGTCTGCGACGAGGATGCGCGCTATCGGGTAGAGCTGGAGCCACTCGCGTGAGAACTGCTCGAGCATGTGGTTCGGAACCACCACCGCGGGCTTGGTCGCAGAGCCGAGCCGGCGAAGCTCCATGGCGGCCATGACCATGGTGGCTGTCTTGCCGGCGCCGACGGCGTGGGCGAGCAAGGCACGACCGTCGGTGAGGATGCGAGCCACGGCGGCACGCTGGTGGGTGCGAGGAGTGAAGGTCCCGGCGAGTCCAGGCAGAGTGAGGTGGGAGCCGTCGTGGACGGGCAGGACGGTCGAGGAGAAGAGCTCGTTGTAGCGGCCGGCGAGGCGCTCGGCCCGTTGCGGGTCCTCCCACACCCATGCCGAGAACCGTGCGGTGAGGGCTTCCTGCTTGTCGCGGGCGGCGAGGGTCTCGGCGTCATTGCGCACTCGACGTCCGTCATCGGTGGCATCGGTGACGGTGTGGAGCCTCTGGTTCAGCGACGCGTCGAGAAGCGTGATGGCGTCGGCCCGAGCGGTGCCCCACTCCGACGACAGGGCCACACCGCGCCGACTGCCTTCCCGAAGCCGGGCAGACCAGTGGCCTAGCTGCCCGAGGTGCTCGATATCGACCGTCGCATCGAGCACCTCCTGGCAGAACTCCTCGACGTCCACGCCCGGGATCCACGGAGCGCCGAGCCGGGCGGTGATCTCGACGGGTTCGAGCTGGCGCGGCAGTACCCGTTCGAGCGCGGCGATGTTGGGGCCGTAGCGGGCCTCGGAGTCGTCTGCGGCCCTGCAGGCGTCGAGCTTGGCGCGGACGTTGCCCGACAGATACTCCGACGCCGGTACGAGCCGGGTAGTACCGGGTTCGTCATAGACCATCTCGCCAAGGTGCTCGCGGGCGGTCATGCGATCGGTGCCGAGCAGCTGCGCTACTCGATCAAGCGTGACTGCGCCGGTCTCGTCCAAGCACACGGCAACGGCCTCATCGGGCGTTTCGACGCTGTGGCGCTCCTGAGGTGCATCGATCACCCGGTCGCGGAAGATCGCCGCCGGGCGGGCCTCCTGGGTCTCGTCGTCGAACACCTCCAGCGCGGCGACAAGGGGCCAGTCGGGGTCCTCTCGGAACCCGCCCATGCGGGGCCGCACCCGGCGCATGACCTCCTCGCCGGTCTCGACGTTGCGGCGCCCGGAGCGGACCTGGCTGGACCGGTTGATCGCCCCGTACAGCCTCGTGTAGCTGCGGTACCGGTCGGCGAGGATCGCCTGTGCTGCGATGAGCTGGTCATCGGCGCCGCCGTCGACCTGCACGGACAGTACTTGCCGAGCGGCGTCCCGCAGACCGACGAGCCGGGCGAGCTCCGCTTGGTCCTTGGCGACTCTGGGGAGGTAGACGACCGGGGTGCCGCCCCGCACCTGCGCGACGTCACCGCGCTGGCTGACGACGAAGCTGCCGTCTTGGGCGTGGGTGAGGTCGAACTCCCCGTGGGCCCGACGCTCATCAACCGTTGGCCGCGCCGCTGACGTGGACCGGGCCGGTAGGTAGGTAAGGCCTTGAGCTCGTGCTTGGTTGACCACCGAGGTAAGCGCGGCGGGGAGTTGCTCGTCGAGGTCGCCGGTGGGGGTGACGGTCAGCTCGTGGTCGCGGTAAATGCCCCGCGAAGCGGCCAGCTCGCCGAGCACTCGGTCGGGGCGGGCGAGGTAGAGCTCGTTGACCTCCAACGGAGCTGCCCCGTCCCCGGTCTCGATGGGCGCGGCATCGACGCGTTCCCAAGCGGGCCCGGCGGGTTCTGCTCCTGGGGGCCGGCGGCGCAGCACCAGCAAATCGACCACCACGTCTGTGCCCGACGAGCGCGTGAAGGCCCGCTCGGGTAGCCGGACGGCGCCGACGAGGTCGGCGAGCGTTGCGATCTCTCGACGAACAGCCGGGTTGCGGGCATCGAGCGTGTAGCGGGATGTGAGCGCGACGACGAGCCCGCCGGGTCGGGTCAGGTGCAGGCTCTTGATGAGGAAGTAGTTGTGGAGGGCGTGGCGGCCGCGGTTGTGCCGCGGGTCGTGGGGAGTGACCTTGGCGAACGGCACATTGCCGATGATGAGGTCGAACGATCCGTCCTCGACGCGCAGCTCCTCGAACGCGGTCGCGTGGATCGTCGCGCGGGCCCCATAGAGGTGCTCAGCTACCTCGGCTGTGGTCCTGTCGAGCTCCACCCCGGTCAACCGCGCCTGCGGCGGGGCGAAGCCGATGAAGTTGCCGGACCCGCAGCCTGGTTCGAGCACCCGCACGTCGCCCTCGACCCCGAGCGCAGCGACGGCGTGCCACATCGCCTGGACCACGGGCGCTGAGGTGTAGTGAGCGTTCAGCGTGGTCCGTCGCGCCTGCGACCAGCCGTCCGCCGTGCGAAGCAGCTGGCGCAGTTCCGCGCGCTCATCGGCGTAGCGGTCGTCGTCCTCGTCGAAGACCTGCGGGATGGCGCCCCATCCCGACCACCGAGCCAGCACTGCTTGTTCATCAGCCGTCGCCCAGCGTCCGCCTTCTGCACGGCAGCGGTTCAGGACCGTGAGTGCGTCGAGGTTCGCCCGTAGCTTCGCGACGGTGCCGGCAGACGCAAGATCGCCTTGCCCGGTAGGTCGAAATGGAACGGGCCGCGCTGGGGCGGCGTTGGCGGGTTCCGCTACAGCGGTGTGTTGATCGCCCGGTTGACCGCCGCGAGGTACTGATAGTGGCGGTCCAGGTCCGGATCGTCGCTCCAGTCCTCCTGTGACTCGCTCGACGGCTCGGGCTGAAGGAGGTGGTGGTCCGCCAGGATCAGCTCCTCGGCCATCGCCAACGCCTGGTAGCTCCTGAGCCGGTGACTCTCGGCGCTCTCGCTGGGCCGGGGCGAGCCGAGGATCTCGTCGCGCAGCCGGCTCACCTGCGCTGCGATCTCCTCGCCGGTCCCGGCGAAGAACTCGGCTGGATTCGGGATCTGCGAATAGGCGTCCGGCCGGTGCCGCCGGTTGTGGTCGAGCGCCATCTGGCCGTACCGATTCATGGTTCGCCTCCTGTTCCGATGCGCCGGCATCGTCGGGAGGGAGCGCAACATCGAACAGCGACAGCTGCCCGAGCGGTTCGCGGCGAGCGCTCCGGTCGCTGGCCGCGACGCTACCCCCAGCCGTGGGAAGCGATCGAGGACCGCGCCGAACGGGTCACAGCCCACGGCCTCCGATCCCGCCGACACTCGCAGTCGCCTCGACTCCGACATCCGCGACCCGGGCCGCAGTCTGTTCGGCCGATGCCGCGCGGTCTCGCATCCACATCTCCTGCCGTCCGTCGACCGCGAGGCGCCGGAAGCCTTCGGCCGCAAGCCCAGCGCGGGTCGTGTCGCCGGGGTCGTTGCGGGCCATCACGATCTGGTGCTGGCGAGGGTCGAACACCACCTCGACGTCGCGCCCGGCCCACTCTCCCGCGGGCTCCGACGTCCACCCAACCGGGGCGAGCCGGGCACGGTTGCTCGGTCGGAGGAAGGGCTTCACGCCGCCGTCTCCTCCGTAGCTGACATCGCAGAGCGCTTCTCCAGGTGCGGGCTGCCATAGAAGGGCCGAGTGCGGACATGCGCGGGTGGGAGGGTGCTGTGCACCAGCAGTGCATCGCCCCTGCGCATCTGCCGCAGCACGTGGGCGGGGGCGAGCGGCACCCGAATCGTGGAGAACTGGTCCGAGCCGCCGTTGATCCGCTCAGCCGCCGAGTGCGATCGGGTGTCGACCTCGGCCTCACCGAGGACCTGGTCGACGTAGCGCAGCGACGCCGGGTCCGACAGCCCTGCATAGAACACCTTCGTCAGGTGATTCGTGAGGATCGTGTCCGAGGCCTGGCCGTAGGCGACCTCGAGCTGGGCGAGCGACTGCCAGATCGTCACGAGCAGCACGCCGATCCCCGCCAGCGTCGACGCGTACTCCGGCAGGGATCTCAGTGGCGTGTTCCCTGCCTCGTCGATGACGACAAGCAGGGGTGGATCCAGCGGGTTGCCGGTCTCTGCGACGTGGCGATACGCCTGGTTGATCAGGTCGTTCAACAGTCCGCCGAACGCCGGGGCCAGGCGACGCTGATCTTCGATCGGCGAGCACAGGTACACCGTGTTCGACCCCGACAGGAGCCACGGCAGGTCGACACCGGCGAACTCGCTGCCGTGGCCCTCCTTTCCCTTCGGCGGTCGCGCCGACGCCGCCACTCCCGGGTCGGCCCATGGCCAGATCACCGTCTGGGCGGTGGCGTAGATCGACGAGCGCGTGCGCTCCTCCATCTCCCACACCGACGCCAGGGTCTTCGAGACCTCGAGCGCACCCACAGCCACTCCGGCGTTGTTCGAGACGTTGAGGTTGTCGAGTGCTTGGCGGACCTCGCCGGGTCCGAGATCACCTGGGCGGTCCTGGGTCAGCACCCACTCGCACACCGCGGACATGTCGCGGTGGGCGTGGCGGGCGACGTACAGGAGTCCCGATAGCAGGATCTCGGCCTGCGCCAACCAGAAGTCCATGCCGCCCTCGACCCCGCCCTTGGGCGCAGCGTCGCACAGGGCACGGTCGGCACGCTGCGCGCCGAGGACAGTCCCCGCTTGTTGC
>DATCYI010000092.1:0-5715 GCA_036570385.1 Acidimicrobiales bacterium
GAGGCCGCGATCGTCGGCGATGAGGCTGCCGTGGCGGCGCGCATCGAGGCCTTGTTCGCCGCCGGAGCCACAGACGTCTGGGCCGCCATCTTCCCCGTCGGCGACGACCGCACCGCCTCCCGCCGCCGCACCCGAGCCCTCCTCAAGGAGCTCGCCGCCACCTGATCGTCAGCCCACCCCGTCAAACCTGCGACATCCTGTCGACGTTCCGACGACGTCGTGTCGCAGGTTCCAGGTGTTGTGGCGTCGCTGGCGTGTCTGTCCGAACCTGCGACTTTCTGTCGTCGCTCTGGCGACGCGTTGTCGCAGGTCCGGGTGTTGTGGCGTCGCTGGCGTGTCTGTCCGTTCCTGCGACTTTCTGTCGTCGCTCTGGCGACGCGTTGTCGCAGGTTCCGGTGGCTCATGCGGCGGTGGCTCTATCCGTTCTTGCGAGCTTCTGTCGTCGTTTGGACGACGTGTTGTCGCAGGTTCCGGGTGTTGTGGCGTCAGTATCCGTTCCTGCGAGTCTCTGTCGGCGTCCTGACGACGGCGTGTCGCAGGTTCGGGGTGGCTTGACGATGAAACTGGCTGTAGACGTGATGCCCGGACGGTCCTAGCGTCGAGCGGAGCTTCCCCCGGCATGGTTGTCGACGCGCCTGGGGAGGCCCGATGTCCGAGCTCGACCACGAGCTGGCACTCACCGCTGAGCAGCAGCTGGCTCTTGTCACCCTCGATGACGTCCGTCGCGCCGGCGGCGGTAGAGACCACCTCTACGATCGCGCCCGCGCTGGACGTATCGAGCGGGTGGCTCCGACGGTCTACCGGGTGAGGGGCGCGCCACGCTCTCCCGACACCCAGCTCTTGGCGAACGTGCTCAGCGCTCCTGGTCTGGCGGCGGTCTCCCACCTAGCAGCCGCCAGGCGCTTGAAGATCCCGGGCTATCGCGACGCTCCTCCCGAGATCACCGTGCCTCGAGGTACGAGACTTCGTCGTTCGGGCCTCATCGTGCACGAGAGCACGGACCTGGATCGCTGCAAGATCGTCGATGTCGACGGCATCCCCACCACAGAGACCGGCCGCACCCTGCTCGACCTCGCCCGCTTCGTCGGGCCCCGCCGCCTCCTCAGGAACATCGAGTGGTGCCGTCGCCAAGAGCTGGTCGACTGGCCGGAGCTGTTCGATGTGCTGGCGGCTCATGCCCGGCGCGGCCGGCCTGGCATCCGCCTGCTCCGGGAGGCGATAGCCGCGAACAGCCATCGCATCGAGGTGGCCGACACCGACGTCGAGCTGCTCGTCATCGCGCTCCTGCGTGAGCACGGGCTGCCCGAACCGGAGCTGCATCACCGGGTGTACCAAGGCGATCGGTTCGTCGCAGAGCTCGACCTCGCCTACCCGGCGCGCAAGATCGCTCTGGAGTGCGACGGTGACGTCCACCTGCTGCCAGAGGTGCGCGAGCGCGATCTCGCCCGGCAGAACGACCTCGAGCTGCTCGGCTGGCTCGTGCTCCGGTTCACCTCCGAGCGCTACTGGAAGCGGCCCACGAGCATCGTCTCAGAGGTGGCCGCCGCCATCCGTCAACGGCCACCTACCTGACCAGGCGGCCGAACCGGCGACACCCCGTCGTCGAGACGGCGACGGAGGTTCGCAGGTTTGATCGGGGTGACGAACTTGCGACAGTGCGTCGCCGGTATGGCGACGGAGGTTCGCAGGTTTGATCGGGGTGACGAACTTGCGACAGTGCGTCGTCGGTATGGCGACGGGGGTTCGCAGGTTTGATCGGGGGTGGCCGAGGTTGCGGCAGTGCGTCGTCGGTATGGCGACGGGGGTTCGCAGGTTTGACCGGGGGGGGGCCGGTCAGGCTTCGGGGGTTGAGGTCTCCTGGATGGCTTGGGCCAGGGTGTTCCAGGAGAGGGTGGCGCACTTGATGCGCACCGGGAACTTCACCACGCCGCGCAGCGCCTCGAGGTCGCCCAGCTTGGCGCCGGGCTCGTCGGTGGCGGCGATGACCTCGGTCTCCTCTTCGCCGTCGCTGTCGAGCGACTGCTCGTGGATCGACATCATGCCCTTGAACGCCCGGGTGAGCTGCTCGACCTCGGCGATCGTCTTGCCCTTCACGGCCGACGACATCATCGACGCCGACGACTGGCTGATGGAGCAGCCCTGCCCGCCGATGCGGATGTCCTTCACGACATCGCCCTCGAAGTCGACGTAGACGACGATCTCATCGCCGCAGAGCGGGTTGAAGCCCTCGACGCGGTGCGCCGGCGGAGACGGCAGCTCGCCACGGTTCCGCGGCGAGCGGTAGTGGTCGAGGATGATCTCTCGGTAAAGGTCTTCGAGTCCGGGCATGTGCTTGCGATCCTACCGTTGGGGGCCCTGGCGCTGAGCGGTCAGGGGGTGAAGAACGCCGAGGTGGCCTCGAGGGCGTCGGCGAGGGCGTCGACGTCGGACTCGTCGTTGTAGACGTAGAGCGACGCGCGGGCGGTGGCGGTGAGGCTGAGGCGACGCATCAGCGGCTTGGCGCAGTGGTGGCCGGCCCGCACGCAGACCCCGGCCTCGTCGAGGATCTGGGAGATGTCGTGGGCGTGCACGCCCACGAGGTCGAGCGACAGCGTGCCGCCGCGCATCGCGGGCTCGGCGGGGCCGTGGACGGTGAGCTTGTCGCCCAGCCGCTCGGAGAGCGTGCGCAGCGCGTAGCCGGTGAGGGAGACCTCGTGCTCGCGCACGGCCTCCATGCCGAGGCCCTCGAGGTACTCGACGGCCGCCGCGAGGCCGATGGCCTCGGCGATGGGCGGCGTGCCGGCCTCGAACTTGTGGGGGATCTCGTTGGGGGTCCAGCCGTCGAGGCGGACGTCGAGGATCATCTCGCCGCCACCCATGAACGCCGGCATCTGCTCGAGCAGGTCTTCGCGGCCCCAGAGCACGCCGATGCCGGTCGGGCCGAGCATCTTGTGGCCGGTGAAGGCGAAGAGGTCGGCCCCGATCGCCTGCACGTCGGTGGGCAGGTGGGGGACGTGCTGGGCACCGTCGATGAGCACGATCGCGCCGGCGGCGTGGCCGGCGTCGACCAGCTGGCGCATCGGCGTGATCGTGCCCAGCACGTTCGACATCGCGGTGAACGAGAGCAGCTTCACGCCGTCGATCAGCCGGTCGAGGTCTGTGAGGTCGAGGGTGTGGTCCTCGGCGATCGGCAGGTAGCGGATCTCGATGCCCCGCTCCTCGGCGAGCATCAGCCACGGGACGATGTTGGCGTGGTGCTCCATCTCCGTGAGCAGCACGGCGTCGCCGGGCTTCAGGTTGGCCCGGCCCCACGAGTAGGCCACGAGGTTGATGGCCTCGGTGACGTTCTTAGTGAAGATCACGCCGCGGTCGGACGGCGCACCGATGAAGCGGGCGACGGTGCGACGCGCCGCGTCGAACATGTCGGTGGCCTCGGCCGCGAGGGCGTAGACGCTGCGGTGCACGTTGGCGTGGTGCCGCTGGTAGTACTCGCTCATCGCGTCGATCACCGACGCAGGGCGCTGCGAAGACGCCGCCGAGTCGAGGTAGACGATGCGCTTCCCGGCGATCTCCCGCTCGAAGATCGGGAAGTCCTTCTTGATGGTGGCGACGTCGAGGGGCGTCATGACCGCCACGCCTCGTAGCCCTCGAGCTCGAGGCGCTCGGCCAGCTCCATGCCGCCGGAGGCGACGATGGCGCCATCGATCAGGATGTGCACGAAGTCGGGCTCGAGGTGCTCGAGGAGGCGCTGGTAGTGCGTGATGGCGACGACGCCGAGGTCGGGCCGGTCGCGGCGCACCTCTTGCACGCCGGACGCCACGATCTTCAGGGCGTCGATGTCGAGGCCGGAGTCGGTCTCGTCGAGGATCGCGATCTCGGGCTCGAGGATGGCCATCTGGAGGATCTCGTTGCGCTTCTTCTCGCCGCCGGAGAAGCCCTCGTTGAGGAACCGCTCGGCGAAGGACGGGTCCATCCCGAGGCGGTCCATCCACTCCATGATGGCGAGGCGGAGCTCCAGCACCGAGAGGTCGATGCCCTTGCGGGCGGACAGGGCCTGGCGCAGGAAGTTGATGACGGAGACGCCCTGCACCTCCTGCGGGTACTGGAAGGCGAGGAACATGCCGGCCTTGCCGCGCACCTCGGTGTCCCAGTCGGTGATGTCGTCGCCCTGGAACAGGATGCGCCCGCTCGTGACCTCGAACTCGGGCGAGGCGAGCAGGGTGGAGGCGAGGGTGGACTTGCCCGACCCGTTGGGGCCCATCAGGGCATGGACCTCGCCTGCCCCCACGGTGAGGTCGACGCCGCGGAGGATGTCCGGGGCGTCGGGCACGCCGGCGGGTCGGGCGCGGAGGCCCTCGACCTGGAAGAGGGGGGCCGAGGAGGCGGGCACTGCGGGGGACATGCCCTTCAGTGTATTAGCACTACGGCCATAGTGGAAAAGGCTCAGCCCGAGCTCTCACCGCTGTCTCGCAGATCTTCCTTCCACGCTCGGAACCGCTCGTGCACGACGCCGGATGGACCTACTCCCTCGCCGCCGCCATCGGGGTGCAAGGTGAAGGTCCAGGATGCGCTGAGATCGTCGGCCCGGGCGGCCCAGTAGCGGGCCGCCGCCTTGCGGGCCGGGCCCGACCGCCACAGCAGCCAGGGCCCGATGCGACGCTTGTAGCTGGCCACCGGGCGGTCGGGGAGGTCGTCGCCGAGGTGCAGGAGCTCCTCGGGCGCCTCCACCCAGGCCGTGGCCGGGATGGCGCGGTCGCGGATCGGGGTGTCGGGCAGATCCTCGGTGTGGACCGGCGTGTGGTCGTCGGGACGCTGGTGGTAGGGGAGCGCGTCGGACGTGTCGCTCACCTCACCAGCCCCTGTCGATCCACTCCTGCAGGTGCGGCCGCTCGGCGCCGATCGTCGTGCGGTCGCCGTGGCCGGGCAGCACGATCGTGTCGGCGGGCAGCGTGAACAGCCGGCGATCGAGCGACTCGATGATCGTGGCGAAGTCGCCGCCCTCGAAGGTCGTGTTGCCAGGGCCGCCCGGAAAGAGCGTGTCGCCGCTGAAGAGGATCGGGTGGTCCTCGAGCTGGAAGCACATCGACCCGGGCGTGTGGCCGGGGGTGTGGATCGTCCGCAGCCGCAGGCGTCCCACCGAGATCACGTCGTCGTCGTCGATCACCTCGTCGTACGACGGCAGCATCGCGGCGTCCTGGGCCGTCACCCCCACGGAGTAGCCGGCGTCGCGCAGCTCGGGCACGGCCTGGATGTGATCCCAGTGGCCGTGGGTCTCGAGGACCCGGCGCACCCCGAGCGAGCGGCAGAGCTCCAGGAGCAGCTCGTGCTCGTTGGCAGCGTCGAGGAGGACGGCGTCGCCGGTCTCGGTGCAGCGCAGCACGAGCACGTTGTTGTCGACCGGACCGACCACCACCTGGTGGATCTCGACCCCTGTGGCGTCCCAGATCAGCGTGTCAGCCATGCTGACGAGCGTATGTCCTCGCCGAACGCGTCGAGTCAGAGCTGGCGGCGCCTGTGGCGGTTCGACGCGCTGGACCGGCGGATCATGCTCATCGCCGTGCCGGCGCTCGGCTCGCTGCTCGTGGAGCCGATCTACGTGCTGACCGACACGGCAGTGGTCGGACGCCTCGGCACCGTGCCGCTGGGCGGGCTGGCGCTGGCGTCGACGGTGCTCAACACCCTCGTGTGGGTCTTCAACTTCCTCTCCTATGGCACGACGGTGCGGGTCGCCGTGCG
>DATCYI010000093.1:0-7151 GCA_036570385.1 Acidimicrobiales bacterium
CGACGAGGTCCAGGTGCCGCCGAACGAGGCCGTCGACCGCTCGCGCCGGGCCGCCGCCTCCCTGGTGAGCGCCTGGGCGGCGCAGCGCGCCCGCGACCTCGACATCGACGCAGCGCTGCTCGCCACCCGCTCCGACATCGAGCAGTTCCTCATGAGCGGGGAGGGGCGCCTGGCCGTCGGCTGGCGCAACGACGTGGTGGGCGAACCGATCCGAGCGCTCGCGTCGGGTGATGCCTCCCTGGCCCTCGACAGCGATGGCCACCTGGTCCTGGAGACCCGTTCCGGGGTCCGCATCGACGCGAACGGATAGGTCCGGGGGGCGGATGCGCGATCGCGGGGGTGTCGCGCTATGGTGACCGTTCACCTTCACCCCTGCGAGCCTCGGGAGCCGTTCCGTGAAGAAGGGCCGCCATCGCCGCTTCGAAGAAGCGCGCAAGCTCAAGCAGTCGGGTCCGGAGTTCCTGTTCAGCGGCTTGCCGAACACCTCCGAGTCCGACACCGACGTCGATGACGACGACGAGTACGCCGCGCTGGCACGAAAGTACGGCGCACTCGACGACGACGACACCAAGTCCGACGACGAGTAGTCGGCGGCCGTATCCGCCGAACTAGGGGTGTGTCGCCTCGGTGATGGCTCGGCGGGCCTCGGCGCGCTCGGGATCTGAGAGCACCTCGGCCACCAGGTGGTAGGTCGTAGCCGCAGCTGCGGCGTCGATCCCGCGCAGCTGGGGCAGCAGGAACCCAGTGAACGCCTCGAAGAGGAGCCTCGACGACGTCGGCGCGTCCTCGGCCCGGCGGGCGGCGAAGCGCGCCGCGTCGAGGAACACGGCGGGCCCGATGTCGCGCACGGCGCGCAGCGGCAGGAGCCGGCGCACGATCTCGCCCGGACCCTCGAGGAGCGCCGCGAAGGCGTCGTCGTCGGGTGAGGGGACCTCCACGAACGCGAAGCGGCGCAGCAGGGCGCGAGACATCGCCATGGGCAGCTGGTCGTCGTGCGAGCCCATGGTGGCGACCATGCGCCAGGTGGCCGGCACCCGGATCACGTCTGTGTCAGCGGGCGTGGCTGCCCCGGCGGGCACCAGTGACAAGGGCAGCACGCCGCCGTGGCGCTTGAAGGGCAGCACCACGGGCTGGCCGGAGACGACCGTGAGCAGCTCGCCGAGGGCGCTGTCGACGTCGGCCCGGTTGAGCTCGTCGATCACGAGCCAGCAACCCGACTCGATCGACTCGAGCACCATCCCGGGCAGGAACACGTGCCCCTCGGCCGTGTCCTGGATGCTGCCGATGGTCTGGGCGACCGACCACTCGGCAGTAGCGGTGGCCGGCAGGTAGCCGGTGCAGAGCATCGCCTGCTGCGCGAGGTCGGCCACGAGGTGGGCGAGGGTGGTCTTGCCGGTGCCGGCCGGCCCGGTGAGCACCACGTGCATCCCGCTGTCGAGGGCCGCGACCAGCTGGTGCAGGACGTGGTCGGGGAACTGGAGGCCGTCGCGCTTGGCCGCGAAGCCCAGCTCGTCGGCGCTGAAGGAAGCCGGCCCCCCGCCCACCATCAGCGACCTCTGGTTCGAAGCGCCGGGTGGGGGAGCAGCTGTCCCGCGGAGCGGGTGGCCATGTGCGCCACGAACGTCTCGTAGGCCTTGATGCCGACCATCTCGACGATCTCGTCGCGCATCGTCTCGTAGACCGGCTGGCGGTCGACGAAGGCCAGGTGGTCGTCAGTGCACCACCAGTGGAACTCGAAGCCGCCCTCGCCCCAGTCGCGGCGCTTCCACTCCCGCAGCGTGGAGGTCACGTGGCCCTCGTTGTTCGTCGCCTCCTCGAGGCGCAGCGGGAGCTGCCAGCACACGTCGGGCTTCCAGTCGAGGGGCCGCTCGCCGTGGTCGAGGGCGCCGCGGTGCAGCGCGCAGCCGATGCCACCGGCGAAGCCGGGCCGGTTGAGGAAGATGCAGGCCCCGTCGACCAAGCGCGTCTTGATCTCGCCGGCCCTGTTGCGCTTGGTGGCCCCGCCCTTGCGGACGGCGACGTCGCGGAGCTGCCACTGCTCGCCGGTGAGGCGGGCCGCGTAGGCCAGCGTCTCCGCCTCGTCGTCCTCGTCGACGAAGTGGGCGCCGTAGCTGCAGCAGCCCTGCTCGAGCTCGGGGGTCGGCCCGGTGAGCACCCCCTGGCAGCCCCGCCCGTAGATGCACGTCCACGCGCTGGCGAGGAACGTGACGTCGAAGATCCAGGTGCGGTCCTCCTCCGGATCCTCGAAGGACACCCATTCGTGCAGGTCTTCGGCCACACCCCAGGCTAGATCGTCGGGCCCCAAGGGCTCACACCAGTCCTGGCGTGAGTCCTAACCTGGCCCCATGGCGGGTGAGTTCGACGACATCAGGAGCCGGCTGGAGACGATCTCCGAGGAGCTGGCCGACCTCGGCATGCAGCGCCTGCGCGAGTCGATCGACGCCGGTGGCACGGAGCTCCCGGTCGACGAGAAGCGCCTCGCCCGAGCCCGCCGCTCTGTAGAGAAGGCCATCGGCATCCTCCGCGAGCCCGACTGACCGCAGTTCGAGGGTTTGGCGGTCACTCGGCGGGGTCGTCGGGGGGTGCTTCGCGGAGCTTCGACGCATGCTCCACGCTGGGGAGGCGGTTCAGCGCGTTGATGAGGCTGCGGAGCCGGCCCGCTCGCCTGGGGTCGTAGCGCATGACGATCCGAGCCAGGTCGAGGTGGTCCTTGTCGTTCACCTCGGCCGCGAGCGGCTCGGTGGCCGAGATGGCGCCGTCGAGCAGCAGGTCGCCGAAGGTCTCGTTGAGCTCGACCAGCTCAGCTTCGGTAGGGGCATGGCGGAGGCGCACGACGAGCCGGTCGCCGACCCAGCGGATCGAGTGGTAGGTGCGCCAGAACCGGTCGATCTCGTCGACCGCGGCGTCGACGTCGTCGGTCACCAGGTAGAGCTCGTGGTCCTGCGGGGAGACGAGCCCCGCGGCGACGAGCTCGTCGTCGATGTACTGCACCCAAGTAGCCCAGTAGCTGCCGCCCGGTACGTCGAGCAGCACCACGGGCGCCGGCGTGGCCTTGCCGGTCTGCAGCAGCGTGAACAGCTCGAAGGTCTCGTCCTGGGTGCCGAAGCCACCAGGCAGGCAGACGAAGGCCGACGACTCCTTGATGAGCATCAGCTTGCGGGTGAAGAAGTACTTCATGGCCACGACCTGGTCGTGGTCGACGAGCACCTCGCTCGGCTTCTCCTCGAAGGGCAGGCGGATGCTCACCCCGATGGAGCGCTCCGGACCGGCGCCCTCGGCTCCAGCGGCCATGATCCCGGGACCGGCGCCGGTGATGACCATCCAGCCGTCGGTGGCCAGCCGCCGGGCCAGGTCGCGGGCCTGCGCGTACAGAGGGTCGTCGGCCGCGGTGCGGGCGGACCCGAAGATGGTCGCCTTCGGGATCCCCTCGAACGGCGCGAACATCGCGAACGCGGCTCGCATCTCCTTCAAGGCCGACGCGGTGATCTTGAGGTTGAGGCGGTCCGCGTCGTCGCTCGCCAGGCCCACCGCGGAGCGAAGGATGTCGCGCAGCACATCGCGGTTGGCGGTGGCGCCCGAGTCGGCGATCAGCTGGTTGATGAGGTCGTCGGACATCGGTGGCCAGCCTCGCACACGGAAGCCGTCCCTAAGACGAGCGGAACCGGCTGCTGCCCGCTGTACGTCCTATGAGCATGCGCGATCTCCCAGGTCACCGGCTCTACCTGATGGTCCTGTTCGTGCTCGTGCTGGTCGGGGCAGCCTCGGCATGCTCGTCAAGTGCTGACGACGAGGCCTCGAACGCGTCAGACGCGGCATCCTCGGAGGAGTCCGGAGACGCTGGAGCTGACGACTCGGGTGGGGAATCCGCCAATGAGCGCGGAGGCACCGGAGCTCTGCTCACGGGGCAGCCGATCCAGGTTGGGCGCTCGATCATCGCCACCGCCGACGTGCTGATGGAGGTGGACGACGTCACGCGGGCTTCGCTCAGCGCCATCGACACGGCTTCGGCGGCCGGCGGCTTCCTGGCCCAGCAGGAGGCTCGACTGGCAGACGGCCGGATCACACTTGCCCTTCGCGTGCCCACCGACCGGTTCCACGAGCTGCTCGACGCGGTGACCGAGCTAGGCGAGGTCATCGAGCAGGACATCGGCACCGAGGACGTCACCGCTCAGGTCGTCGACCTCGAGAGCCGGATCGCGTCGGCGCAGGTGAGCGTTGGACGCCTCCGCGAGCTGCTCTTAGGGAGTGGCGACGTGGCCCAGCTGGCCACGGTCGAGGGTGAGCTGGCCCGTCGGGAGGCCGATCTGGAGTCGCTCCTCGGCCAGCAGCGCGTGCTGGAGGATCGGGTGGACCTGGCGACGATCCGCCTCGTCCTCCAGCAGCCTGAGGCGGCGGAACCGGTCGAGGATGACGACGACCTGCCGGGCTTCCTCGGTGGCCTGGAGGGCGGTTGGGACGCCCTCCTGATCGCCGGGTCCGTCGCGATCACGATCCTGGGCTACGCACTTCCGTTCCTGGTGGTCGTGTCGTTGGCGGTCGGGGTGTGGCTGATCATCGGCCGTCGGCGCCGGCCAGCCTGAGTCCCCGACCTCGTCGTCACTCGTCGTCTCTTAACGGCCTCGTGGGGTCGGAGCTCACACCACGGCTGGGCGGTCGTAGAGGGTGGTGCGCTGCTCGAGGGTGCGGCCCAGGGGCTCGACCCAGCTGCGGAAGCCGTCCTCGTCCATCATCGTGCCGTGGCTGGCACCGGCGGCACGGGAGATGTTCTCGTCCATGAGGGTGCCTCCCAGGTCGTTGGCGCCCGCCTGGAGGATCTGCGCGGCTCCGCCGTGGCCCATCTTCACCCAGGACACCTGGATGTTGTCGATCCAGCCGCGGTAGGCGATCCGACCGACGGCGTGCATCAGCAGCGCCTCCCGGAACGTCGGTCCACGGCGAGCCTTGCGCTGGAGGTAGATCGGGGCCGCCATGTGCACGAAGGGCAGTGGCACGAACTCCGTGAAGCCGCCGGTCTCCTTCTGCAGGGCCCTGGTGCGCACGATGTGCCGGGCCCACGAGCGGGGCTGCTCGACGGCGCCGAACATGATCGTGATGTTGGAGCGCAGGCCGACCGAGTGGGCGATGCGATGGGCTTCGAGCCACTCCTCGGTGTTGATCTTGTCGGGGCAGAGCAGCTCGCGGACGGGGTCGTCGAGGATCTCGGCGGCGGTGCCGGGGAGCGTCTTCAGGCCTGCGTCCATGCAGCGGCGCAGGTAGTCGGCGAGCGGCTCGCCGAGGCGCTTGGCCCCCTCGGTGACCTCGAGCGCCGTGAACCCGTGGATGTGGATCTCGGGCGCGACGTCGTGCACGGCTCGGGCCACGTCGATGTAGTAGTCGCCGTCGAAGTCGGGGTGGATGCCGCCTTGGAGGCAGACCTCGGTGGCGCCGTCGGCCACGGCCTCGAGCACTCGACCCTGGATGTCCTCCAGGGTGAGCAGGTAGGGGGTGCCGCGCAGGTTGAGCGAGAGCGGGCCCTTCGAGAAGCCGCAGAAGCGGCACTTGAAGGTGCAGACGTTCGTGTAGTTGATGTTGCGGTTGCGGACGTAGGTGACGGTGTCGCCGACGGAGGCGCGGCGCAGCTCGTCGGCCACCTGGGCGATGGCGGGCACCTCGGCGCCGCGGGCGGAGAACAGCGTGGTGATCTCGTCCTCGCCGACCTCCTGGCCGAGCAGCACCCCCTCGAGCACCTCGCCTACCGGGCCGTGCCAGCCCTCACGCCCTGAGGCGGGCACGAGGTGAACGGGCTCGGTGGGGGCGCCGGAGTACCAAGCGGTGTTGCGGCGGCCGATCTGGACGACCTCCGCGCCTGTGCCGGCTTCGACGGCAGCCTTGATCTGCTCCGGGAACAGGCCGCCTGGGTCGTCGCGGCCGAGGCCCTCGGCGTCGCTGCGATCGAGCACCGGGAAGCGCAGCGCCGGATCGAGCCAGCGCTGCGGGTCGAGCGCGTGGTCCGGGTAGATCGTCAGCCGCGGCGCCAGCGCGAAGCCCTTGGACTCCGTCACCTCGCGCAGGCGGTCGAGCGCCGGCCAGGGCCGCTCCGGGTTGACGTGATCGGCGGTCAGGGGGGACACGCCGCCCCAGTCGTCGATGCCTGCGTCGAGCAGGTGACCGAAGTCGTCTGACAGGTTCGGCGGGGCCTGGAGGTGGATCTCCGGCGGCAGGATCAGGCGGGCGAGTGCGATGGCCTGGAGGAAGTCGTCCTCCGGGCAGGCCGGTGCGCCGTGCATCGCGGTGCCGGCCTTCGGCAGGAAGTTCTGGACGATCACCTCCTGCACGTGGCCGTGGCGCCGGTGCGACGCGGCGATCGCCTCCAGTGCCTCGATGCGGTCGGTGACGTCTTCGCCGATTCCCACCAGGATGCCGGTGGTGAAGGGGATGGCGAGCTCGCCGGCGGCCTCGAGGGTGGCGAGACGGCGAGCGGGGACCTTGTCGGGCGCTCCGCGGTGGCAGTCGAGGTCGTCGCGCAGCGACTCGATCATCATCCCCTGGCTCGGCGAGACCTGCCGCAGGGTGGCCAGGTCGGCGGCGCTGAGAGCACCGGCGTTCGCGTGGGGGAGCAGGCCGGTCTCGTCGAGCACCAGCTGGCACATCGCGGCGAGGTACTCGACCGTCGAGGCGTAGCCGTGCTCGGCCAGCCACTCGGCGGCGACCGGGTAGCGGTCCTCCGGGCCCTCGCCGAGGGTGAAGAGGGCTTCGTGGCAGCCGGCCTCGGCGCCGGCCCGGGCGATGGCCAGCACCTGCTCCGGGCTGAGGTAGGGCGACTCGAGGCGTGCCGGGGGCTGGGCGAAGGTGCAGTAGCCACATCGGTCGCGGCAGAGCATGGTGAGGGGGATGAACACCTTCGGCGAGAAGGTGACCCGTCGGCCGTGGGCCTCGTCGCGCACGGCGCGCGCCCGCGCCATGAGCTCGGCCAGGGGAAGGGCCGCGAGACCCCCGTGCTGCAGTGCCGTCCCGGACATGGGCCGACCCTACCGCCGCCCTCCGCGCCAACCGCCACCTCGCGCTACAGCCGGCGGCGGAGGACGTGGTGGGTGGTCTCGGGTGGCAGGGTCGGGTCCGGTGACCAGGGGGCGATGAGCTCGCGGTAGCCGGCGGCGCCGGCGGCCGACTGG
>DATCYI010000094.1:0-2637 GCA_036570385.1 Acidimicrobiales bacterium
CGGACTTCGTCTCGCACGGGCCGTTCGACGTCGTGCTCGAGCTGGTGGGTGCCCCGAACCTCCCCGACGACCTGCGCTCGCTGGCGTCGGGCGGGCGCATCGCGGTGATCGGTGTGGGCGCCGGCGCCAAGGCCGAGGTGAACCTGCTCGAGCTGATGGGCAAGCGAGCCCGCATCCACGGCTCCACGCTGCGGGCCCGCTCGCTCGAGGACAAGGCCGCCGCGGCTCGCGCCGTGGAGCGCCACGTCGTGCCGCTGCTGGCCGCCGGATCGGTGCGGGTGCCGGTGCAGTCCACCTTCGCTATGTCAGACGCCGCCGGCGCCTACGAGGCCTTCGCAGCCGGCGGGAAGCTCGGCAAGCTCGTCCTCCTCGCCTGAGGGCGCGCCGACTCCAGCCCGACTTCGGGTGGGCGGTAGGTTCCCCGGCATGGACTTCGCCCTCTCCCCCGAGCTGCTCGAGCTGCAGGCCGAGGCCCTCGATGTCGGTCGCACCGCAGCCGCCAGCGCGTCCCTGACCGAGGACACCTGGATCGCCGCCCCCGACCGCGCCTTTTCGCTGGAGATGGCCAAGCGGGGGTGGTTGGGCATGACCTGGCCGGTCGAGGCCGGCGGCGGCGGCCGCAGCCCGCTGGAGCGCTTCGTGGTGTTCGAGGCGCTGCTGACCACCGGCGCGCCGATGGCGACGTCTTGGTTCGCCGACCGCCAGATGGGCCCGACCCTGTTGCAGTTCGGCACCCCCGAGCAGCAGGCCCGGTTCATCCCGCAGATCCTCGACGGCACCTCCGCGTGGAGCATCGGCATGTCCGAGCCCGACGCCGGCTCCGACGTCGCATCCATCCGCACCCGAGCAGTGCGTGACGGCGACCACTTCGTGGTGAACGGGCAGAAGATCTGGAACTCCGGCGCCAAGTCGGCCGATTGGATCTACCTCATCGCCCGCACCGACCCCGATGCCCGCCCCCACGAGGGCATGTCCGAGCTGATCGTCGACATGCACTCCCCCGGCATCACCATCAAGCCGATCATGGACATGACCGGCAACGACCACTTCTGCGAGGTGTTCTTCGAGGACGTGCGGGTGCCGGCCGAGAACCTGGTCGGCGAGCTCAACGGGAGCTTCCGCCAGGTCATGCGCCAGATGGAGCACGAGCGCGGCGGCCCCGACCGCCTGCTGTCGAACCGCAAGCTCTACGACGACGTCGCTGCCGTCGCCGACACCAGCGACCCCAACGTCCGCCAGGAGATGGCGGCCATCGAGACCGGCTACCGGATCGGCCGGCTGATGGTGCTGCGCGAGGTCATGGGCCAGGCTCCAAAGCAGTTCTCCGCGGCGACGAAGACCTTCTGCACCGAGCTCGAGCAGCGCATCGCCGGGTTCTGCGCCTCAGCGCTCGGGGCTGACGCGATGCTCGCCGAGCCCGGCCTCGGCGGACGGGTCGCCCGCAACCTCTGCTACGCCCCGGCGTACACGATCATGGGCGGCACCAGCCAGATCCTGCGCAACATCCTGGGCGAGCGCGTCCTCGGCCTGCCCCGGCGCTAGGGACACCTCGCTAGCCGAGCTCGAGCCGCCGGATGGGCGGAAGCGGCTCCTGCTCGATCTCCCGGACGCTCACCGCCGCATCGGTGACGACTGCCCGGTCGCGGCCGACGATCACCGGGTTCAGCCGAAGCCCGGCGATCTCGGGCACCGCCTCGACCAGGGCGCCGACCCTCAGCAGCACCTGCTCGAGGACCTTGCGCGCCTCTGGCTCCAGGAAGGCGGCGAAGCGCGCGCTGGCGACCAGGCGTCGGACCTCGAGGTGACCGAGCGGGAGCACCCGCACCTCGTCGCCCGGCTCGAAGGCGGTGGCCGTGCCGCCCGGAGAGATGGTCAGCACCGGGCCCACCTGCGGGTGGTCCTTGACCGTGATGGCCACATCGACGCCAGGGTCGAGCATCGACTGCACCAGCGCCGGCATCATCTCGTCGCCCAGGGTCGCCGACATGCGCTCCCATGCACCGCGGAGGGCAGCCTCATCCGAGAGGTCTAGCGCGAAGCCTGCAGCGACCGTCTTCGCCGTGGGCTGCCGGCAGGCCGCCTTCAGCACCACCGGGTAGCCGACCGACTCCGCTGCAGCCAGAGCCTCCTCGAGGGTGGTCGCGCTGCGGGACGGCACGGTGTCGAGACCGATCGTGGACAGCAGCTCGTGGGCCTCGTCGAGGGTCAGCTCGGCCTGGCCCCGCTCGAGGGCGCTGCCGACCTGCCCGTGGGCGGCGTCGGCCTCGCCGGCGGGTAGCTCGAGCGGCTCGCCCTCGGGCATCGCCAGCCACTCCGCGTAGGTGGCCACCCGCCCGAGCGAGCGGGCGGCGACGTCGATGGCGTCGAACACCGGGATGCTGCGGGCCTCGCTCGCCACCGCGGCGGGCTGCGGGCTGTAGAAGCAAGCGGCCACGGTGACCGACGGGTTGGCGGCGGCGCCCGCACCAAGTGCGGCGTGCGCCTCGTCGACGGTGGCGCCGAGCGAGGGGGCGTAGAGGACGAGCACGGCGTCGACGCCCGGATCGGACACGAGCAGCCGTGCCGCCTCCTCGAACTCCGCGGCGCCGGCCCTGAGCCCGAGGTCGACGGGGTTGGCATCGCCGATGGGCCGGTCGG
>DATCYI010000095.1:0-4282 GCA_036570385.1 Acidimicrobiales bacterium
CAGCATCTGGGTGTCGGCCGGGAGGCTGCTCGAGCGCCGCTGAAAGCTGTCCTCCACGCGGCGGGGAACGCTGAGCGCGTCAGGCAGCTCGAACCCGCCGGCCAGCTGGGCGGGGTCGATGCTGCGGGGCAGCTCCAGCAAGGCCAGCGGGTTGCCGTGGGCCTCGGCGATGATGCGGTCGCGGACCCGCTCATCGAGCGGGGCATGGACGGCGTCGGCCAGCAACGCCCGTGCGTCTCGGTCGCCGAGCCCCTCCAGGCGCAGCTCCGGCAACTTGGAGAAGGGGTGCTCAGCGTGCGCGACGGGCTCTCGGAGCCCGAACACCAACGCCAACCGCTCCGCCTCCACCCGCCGGGCCACGAACGCCAAGACCTGCGCGGAGGCCTGGTCGAGCCACTGGACGTCGTCGACCAAGCACAGCAGCGGCCGGTCCTCGGCGATCTCGCACAGCAGGTTCAAGGTGGCCAGGCCGACGAGGAACCCGTCGGGCGCAGCGCCTTCGTGCAGCCCGAACGCGACCCCCAGCGCGGCCTGCTGCGGGTCCGGGAGCGCCCCCACACGATCCAACATCGGCGCGCACAGCTGATGCACCCCCGCGAACGCGAAGTGCGCCTCGGACTCCACCCCGAGCGAGGCCTCCACCCGGAACCCCGAGGTCGTGGCGCTGTCGCGCACGTGCTCCAGCAGCGAGGTCTTGCCGATGCCCGCATCTCCGCACACCACCAGGACACCACTGCTCCCCGCCTGCGCCCCGACGAGCAGGTGGTCGACGGCATCACGCTCCGCGCGGCGTCCCAACATGTGTGCCACGTCCGCTCCTGCCTGCGTCACAGCCGAACCCGCCATCAAACTAGGTGATCCCCACCGATGCGGGATCCCACGGCGCAGGCCCAACCTGGATGCGCGACGCAGCTGGCGTCGACGCCGATCGAGGCAGCCCCGTGCATCGAGGGCAAGCCACCAGGAGGAGAACCAGGAGGAGAACCATGACGACGCCGCCGACTGAGTCGAGCCAGGCGTGGCCGCGCCTACGGGTCGACGACTGGGCCGACACCCGCGACACCCTGCACATGTGGACCCAGATCGTGGGCAAGATCCGGCTCTCCCAGGCCCCACTGGTCAACCACTGGTGGCAGGTCACGCTCTACGTCAGCCCCCGAGGCTTGACCACCTCGGCCATCCCGTACCGATCCGGGGCCTTCGACCTCGAGCTGGACTTCGTCGACCACCAGCTGCGGATCCGCAGCAGCGGTGGCGGAGAGCGCCTCGTCGCCCTGGCCCCGAGGCCCGTCGCCGAGCTCTACGGCGAGACGATGAAGGCGCTGGGCGAGCTGGACATCGAGGTGGAGATCGACGCCCGACCCAATGAGGTGGCCCCGGCGATCCCCTTCGCCGAAGACCACGAGCATGCGTCCTACGACCCCGAGGCGGCCCACCTGTTCTGGCAGCAGCTTCTGCAGGCCGACCGGGTGATCGGTGAGTTCCGCTCGCACTTCGTCGGCAAGGTCAGCCCGGTGCACTTCTTCTGGGGCTCCATGGACCTGGCCTGCACCCGCTTCTCCGGTGCCGACGCGCCCGAGCACCCAGGCGGGGCACCGAACTGCGGGGACTGGGTGATGGTGGAGGGGTACTCCCGGGAGCTGAGCAGCTGCGGGTTCTGGCCCGGCGGGGGCGACGAGGGCGCGTTCTACGCCTACGCATACCCCGAGCCCGACGGCTTCCCCGACCACCCGGTGGGCCCGGACGGGGCGTTCTACAGCGCCGAGAACGGCCAGTTCCTGCTCCCCTACGAGGTGGTGGCCGAAGCCGCCGACCCGGACCGGGCTCTGGCGGAGTTCTTGCACTCCACCTACGACGCCGCCGCCGACCTCGGCGGGTGGCCCCGGCGAGCCCTGGAGGCCGACCCCAACCGGTGGCCGCAGCACAAGCCGGGGCGGAAGAGCAGGTGAGCGGCGACACCGGGGACGAGTGGGAGGCCGAGCTGGCCCAGCTGAGCTGCGCCTCGCTCGTGGATGCCATGGGGCGCCTGCACAGCCACCGGGCGCATCTGCTGCCACTGGTCAGCCCGGATCCGGGCAGGCCGCTGTTCGGTCCGGCGGTGACCATCGCCTACCTGCCCACCCGCGATGACCTGGCTCAGTCCGAGCTCGGCTTCGCATCGCTCTTCTACGCCGCGGCCGACGATCAGCCAGCCGGCAAGGTGCTGGTGCTGTCCTCCGGCGGCTATCCCGATGCCTCGCTCGGGGGCGGCACCAAGCTCTCGCGGTTGGAGCACCAGGGTCTGGCGGGGGTGCTGGCCGACGGGCGCCTCCGTGACTTCGATGAGCTGCGCGAGCATCCGTTCTCCACCTGGTGCCGGGGCGAGGCCACGCGCTGGGGCGGCGACACGGTCATGCCCTTCGCCGCGAACGTCGCGGTCGAGGTCGGAGGCGCCTGCGCGGTCACTGGCGACTACGTGTACGCCGACGCATCCGGTGGGGTCGTGATCCCTGCCCAGAGCCTGAGGCGGGTGCTCGACGAGGCCCACAGGGTCGAGGCCGAGGACCGCCAGTCCCTCGAGCAGATCCAGTCAGACGAGCCGCACGCCCGGTGACGACCACCTACCGCATGGGCACTTCCACCGATGCGATGGCGGGGCCGCGGGGGCGACCCTGATGACAGCACACACCACTGCCCACCACGGAGGTTCTCGACCATGACCATGCTCCGCACCGACAGCCCTTCGACCGCAGCACCCCGGCGCTACCCCCCGCCAACCCGCGTGGACGGCGACGAGGCGCAACCAGCGGGTCCACCGACCGCTCCAGCGGGCAACCCCGTGCGGATCGGTCGAATCGGGTCTGGTCACATCCAGGTGGCCATCCGACCTGCGTTCGGCGATGCCGAGCTCTTGGCGCTGGTGGATCGTCTCGAGCGGCTGATCGACGCCGGGTGGAAGACGATCGAGGTGGTCTTCGACGGGACGATCAAGCCAGAGGAGGTCGCAGATCTGATGAGCGACGGCAGCGCGATCGTGCTCGCGGTAGGTGCGGGCAGCTCCAGGACCTCCTGCACGACCCCCGAACCGACCGTCGAGAGGACTGTCGCATGACCACAGATCTCGAAGACAGGACCGGTGCGCCCGTGACGGTGGACCTCGATGAGGGTCGTCCGGTCGGCAGGTACACCGTGCGCCTCGCTGACGGGACGCTCGCAGGACGGGCGGACTTCATCGACGCTCGCGAAGCGGACGGGGAACGCATCTTCTTCCACACGGAGATCGCACCGGAGCTGAGTGGACGGGGTCTGGCCGGCCTTCTGGTCCGCGAGGCGCTCGCCGACAGCATCCGAAGGAGCATCACAGTGGTGCCGGTGTGCCCTCTCTTCGTGGCCCACCTGAAGGAGCACGGCGATCAGTACGTGGCCGATGGCGGACGCTTCCGCAAGGCGACTCTCGCCGACATCGATCTCGTCAAGGAGACGACGGCGAGCGGCGCTTGAGCGCCGGTCGCTAGATCCAGGACGAGCGCGAGCACAGGTCGGTGACGGAGCTCGACGACACAGGGACCTTCACCGATGCGAGCCCGGAAGGGCTGGCGCGACGCTGCTCCTGTCGCCCACCACAGGCAACGACGACCACCGCCTCAACAGGCAGAAGGGACGAGATCATGGGACACATCACCGTCGGGACCGAGAACAGCACCCCGATCGAGCTGTACTACGAGGATCAAGGCGCGGGTCAGCCCGTCGTCCTGATCCACGGGTACCCCCTGAACGGTCACAGCTGGGAGCGCCAGACGCGCGACCTGCTCGCCGCTGGGTACCGCGTCATCACCTACGACCGGCGCGGCTTCGGCCAGTCGTCGAAGGTCGCCTCCGGCTACGACTACGACACGTTCGCCGCCGACCTCAACACCCTGCTGGAGACGCTCGATCTCGAAGACGTCGTGCTCGTGGGGTTCTCGATGGGCACCGGTGAGCTGGCCCGCTACGTCTCGCGCCACGGCCACGAGCGAGTGGCCAAGCTGGCGTTCCTCGCTTCGCTCGAGCCCTTCCTCGTCGCTCGGGACGACAACCCCGACGGCTTGCCCCAAGAGGTGTTCGACGGCATCGAGGCCGCTGCGAAGGGGGACCGCTACGCCTGGTACACGCAGTTCTTCGCCAACTTCTTCAACCTGGAGGAGAACCTCGGCAGCCGCATCAGCCAAGAAGCGGTCACCGCGGCGTGGAACGTCGCCACCTCCAGCGCCCCGGTCGCCGCCCATGCCGTCGTCTCGTCTTGGATCGAGGACTTCCGTGCCGA
>DATCYI010000096.1:0-13615 GCA_036570385.1 Acidimicrobiales bacterium
CCGCATGGTTGAACTCGCCCAACGTCCGATGCCCACCTCGAGGGTGACCCACGCGAGCAATGAGCTCGTCATCCGGCTCCGACGTGTCGAAGGTCAGGTCCGCGGCATCCAGCGGATGGTCACCGAGGGCGCCCCCTGCAGCGAGGTGCTGACCCAGCTCGCGGCGGCCCGCAGAGCGCTCGACGCTACGGGGCTCGCCCTTCTCGACACTCGGCTCCACGAGTGCCTGGACCAGACCGACCGTGGCGACGCCGCTGAGCTCGTCACCGCTGTAGAGAGGTTCGTCCGACGATGACCACCACGCCGGCCAACGACGCCTTCGAGCGCTTCGCCCGCGCTCACCTCCCTGGCAAGGTCGAGCGCGCCATCTATCCAGTGGTCGCTTCCACGCCGGATCGTGACTGGGCGCCAGGCGAGATCGCAGCGGCCGCTGGGGTGAGTAACCACGAGGCCGATCAGGCCTTGCGGCGCTTTGCATCGGCGGGCATCGTCGACCACCGCCATGTACGTGGGCACGGCCACCGCTACCGCTGAAATGCCGACATGGCCTACCTCCGGGACGGCGACGTCGACGGCCGGGTTATCGACCCTGTGTGCGGCATGCCGGCGTCGCCGGGAACGCCACACACCGCCGTCGACGGTGATGACGTACTGCGGTTCTGCTCCCTGGCCTGCCTGGTCCGATGGAGGTCCGGCCGGCGGGGCCGGACACCGAGCTGATCGGCGGCGGCGCTACCCGACGGGCTGACGGACCGCCACAGGATCATGGCGGCTCACTCGACGCCGCCATCCTCGAGCAGTCCCCTCTCCCTCGCAAAGCTCACCAGCTCGGCACGCGTCTTGAGGTCGAGCGTCTGATCGAACCGGCAGATCGCGGCGATCATCAACCAGACGCTCGACCCGGCCGTCGAGGCCCCACCAAGTTCATCGGCGAGGTCTACGACGTCATCCGGAACGAGGCCCGTCCCCTCGACGGCCGAGGAGGCAGTAGCCCGACGGTACCCATGGGGGGTATCGTACCGTTCCCACCCTCGGAAGGAAGTCCCGATGAGCACCACCAGCACATACACCGTGAACGGCATGACCTGCGGCCACTGCGTCGCTTCCGTCACCGAGGAGGTCAGCAAGCTCGACGGCGTAACGGCCGTCGACGTCGACCTCTCCTCCGGCCGGGTCACCGTCGAGTCCGACGGTCCCGTCGACGACGCTGCCTTCGCGGCCGCCGTCGACGAGGCCGGGTACACGGTCTCGACATGAGTCCCGGCCTCAAGCTCGGCGCCTACGGCCTGCTCCTCGCCGCCATGGTCGGTGGCGGAGCGGCCGTGGGCGCCGCCGCCGGCCCGATCGACGTTGGCGGAAGCCGTACCCACGACACCATCGAAGAGGACAGCTCCATGAGCTCTGATCTCCCCGCCGGCGGCCTGCTCGTGGCTCAGGACGGTTACGCCTTCGAACTCGAGGACCGCCTCGCCGACGCCGGCCGGTTCGACTTTACGATCACCGGTCCCGACGGTCGTCCCGTCAACTCTTACGAGCTCCTGCATGACCGCGAGCTCCACCTGATCGTCGCCTCCACCGACCTGCGGCACTACGCCCACCTGCACCCAGAGCGCGATGCTCGGGGCGAGTGGTCAGTGGATCTGCCCGCTCTGCCGGCCGGCTCCTACCGGGCCTTCGCCGACTTCCAGCCGACCGGGGCCGAGCAGTACACCCTCGGCGTCGACCTGACCGGACCTGGCACGGCAGAGGCCCCTGTGCCGCTGCGCCCACGTTCGACCGACACGGTCGACGGCTACGAGGTCACGCTGGACCGCGACCTCAGCGGCAGCAGCACGGAGGTGACGGTGACGGTGCGCCGTGACGGCGAGGTCGTCACCACCGAGCCCTACCTGGGTGCGGCCGGGCACCTCGTCGCCCTTCGCGACGGCGACCTCGCCTACCTCCACGTGCACCCGCTCGACGACGAGCCATCGGGACCGGTCCGCTTCGCTGTCGAGGTTCCCACCGCTGGCATCTACGCCCTGTTCTTCGACTTCCAGGTCGACGGCCAGGTCCGCACGGCCAGCTTCGTCATCGACGCTGCCGCCCCACCCGCCGACGCCGCCCATGGCGCCGACAGCGACCACTGAGGACTTCGATGGACTCCCCCACCGCACCCCCCGCCGCAACGTCCAGCGTCGATCTCGTCATCGGCGGCATGACCTGCGCCTCCTGCGCCATGCGCATCGAGAAGCGGCTCAACAAGCTCGACGGCGTCACGGCCTCCGTCAACTACGCCACTGAGCAGGCCCGGGTCGCTGTTCCCGAAGGTGTCGACACCGACGAGCTCATCGCTCAGGTCGAGGCGGCCGGCTACACGGCTCGACTGCCCCAGCTAGCCCGGCCAGCGGGGGACGACTCGGCGGCGCCGGTCGAGACCGACGAGACCGCTCCCCTCAGGGCGAGGCTGCTCGCGTCGCTCGCTCTCACGGTGCCCGTGATCCTTCTGGCGATGGTGCCGGCCTTGCAGTTCGACGCCTGGCAGTGGCTGTCGCTGACCCTCGCCGCTCCGGTCGTGACCTGGGGCGCGTGGCCGTTCCACCGAGCAGCGTGGGTGAACCTACGGCACGCCACCGCCACCATGGACACCCTCATCTCTGTCGGGGTCCTCGCCGCGTTTGGCTGGTCGCTCTACGCCTTGTTCTGGGGGACCGCTGGGGTGATCGGCATGACCCATGGCTTCTCCTGGACCGCCGAGCGTGGCGCGGGCGGCTCGCAGATCTATCTCGAGGTCGCTGCCGGGGTGACCGTGTTCATCCTCGCCGGCCGCTTCTTCGAGGCGCGGGCCAAGCGCCGCTCCGGCGCTGCCCTGCGCGCCCTGCTGGAGCTGGGCGCCAAGGATGTCGCCGTCGTCCGCGACGGGGCCGAGGTCCGCATTCCGATCGACCAGCTGACCGTCGGTGACCGCTTCGTCGTTCGACCCGGTGAGAAGGTCGCCACGGACGGCGTGGTGGTCGAGGGCACCTCGGCCATCGACGCCTCGCTCCTGACTGGGGAGCCGGTGCCCGTCGAGGTTGGGCCCGGTGATCCGGTCACCGGCGCCACCGTCAACGCGGGCGGACGGTTGGTCGTCGAAGCAACTCGGGTCGGCTCAGACACTGCGCTGGCGCAGATCGCCCGGCTCGTCCAGGACGCCCAGACCGGCAAGGCTCCCGTCCAGCGCCTCGCCGACCGCGTGTCGGCGATCTTCGTGCCCGTGGTGATCGCCCTGTCCTTCGCCACCCTCGGCTTCTGGCTCACCGCGGCAGCCACCGACAGCGCCACCGTCGCCTTCACCGCCGCCGTCGCGGTCCTCATCATCGCCTGCCCGTGCGCGCTCGGGCTCGCCACGCCGACGGCGCTGATGGTCGGCACCGGCCGCGGGGCACAGCTCGGCATCCTGATCAAGGGCCCCGAGGTCCTCGAGTCGACCCGCCAGGTCGACACGATCGTCCTCGACAAGACCGGCACCGTCACGACCGGCCGCATGGCCCTTGCCGATGTCGTCACCACCGGTGGCACCACCGTCGAGGAGGCACTCCGACTCGCCGGGTCACTCGAGGACGCCAGCGAGCACCCCATCGCCCAGGCCATCGCAGCCGGCGCACGGTCCCGCGGCGTGGAGCTCACCGCGGTGGAGTCCTTCACGAGCACTCAGGGCCTCGGCGTGCAGGGCGTCGTCGACGGGCACGCCGTCGTCGCCGGCCGTGAGCGCTTCCTCGCCGACTGGGCGCTTTCCCTGCCCGACGACCTCCGGTCCGCGAAGGACGCCGCCGAAGGCGAAGGCCGAACACCGATCCTCGTCGGCTGGGACGGTGCCGCCAAGGCGGTCCTCGTCGTCTCCGACACCATCAAGGACACCTCCGCGGAAGCCGTCGGGCAGCTCCGTGAGCTCGGTCTGCGGCCCGTGCTGCTGACCGGCGACAACGAGCGGGCTGCCAGCGCCGTCGCCGCCCAGGTCGGCATCGACGAAGTCATCGCCGAGGTGCTGCCGGAGGACAAGGTCAACGTCGTCAAGCGCCTCCAGGGAGAGGGCCGCACGGTGGCCATGGTCGGTGACGGCGTCAACGACGCCGCCGCCCTCGCCCAGGCCGACCTCGGCCTCGCCATGGGCACCGGCACCGACGTCGCCATCGAAGCCAGCGACATCACCCTCGTACGGGGTGATCTCCGCTCCGCCGGCGACGCCATCCGCCTCTCGCGGCGGACCCTGGCCACGATCAAGGGCAACCTGTTCTGGGCCTTCGCCTACAACATCGCAGCCCTGCCGCTCGCCGCGGCCGGGCTGCTCAACCCGATGCTCGCCGGCGCCGCCATGGCATTCTCCAGCATCTTCGTCGTCACCAACAGCCTGCGCCTCCGGAGGTTCCAAGCCCGATGACCGAAACCCCCACCCGCGGCTACACCATCACCAAGGACGACTACACCAAGCGCCTCAACCGCATCGAAGGCCAAGTCCGCGGCATCCGTCGCATGATCGACGAAGACACCTACTGCATCGACGTCCTCACCCAGGTCAGCGCCGTCACCAAAGCCCTCCAGGCCGTCGCCGTCGGGCTCCTCGACGAGCACGTCCGACATTGCGTGAAGAACGCCGTCACCGAAGGCGACACCGAATCGATCGAGACGATGGTCGCCGAGGCCACCAAGGCCATCGAGCGCCTCGTCAAGGCATAGCACCCTCAGCGGATCAGCGCGTCCCACCCGGCGTACCGGTCATGGATCCGGCCCTTCGGAAGGCTGAACAGGATGACAGCGGCGCCGGCCACCAGGTTGCTCAGCCGGGCGCTGCCGGTCATGCCGCCAACCATCCACGGGGCGGCGAGAAGCCAGGCGCCAACACCGACGTTGAGATAGCGAAACGCTCGGGTCGGCTCTGCGAGCGCGACCGCAGTGATCGTCACGATCAGGGCACCCACCAGGTGGTCACTGTCGGCAGCCGCGCCGCTGGTGCCGAGCACTGCAGGTGCCGCGAGCAACCACAGGCCCACGGCAGCCGTCGCCAGGAGCGTCGAGGGCCACGACGCTCCCCACCACGAGGCCGCCAGGCGGTTCGTGGCCGTCCGTTCGGGCGAAGGGCGGTCTTCGCCGTCGACGTTCGCGCCATACCAGAACGCATGCCAGAGCGCCACGCCCTGACGACGCTGCGCGACAAGCAGCTGGCCCATGGCGACCACCTCATCGATGCTCAGGGTGACCATCAAGAGCATGCCCGCTGCCGAGGCAAGGGCGAGGGTCGACCAGGTGCCGACAGCGATCGGCTGCAGCATGATCAGGATCACCTGGGCCATCCCGAGGGGGATCACGAGGATGCCGAACCCGGCGACCATCCACGGCATCGTCCTCCAACGCCGATGGTCCCCCATCAGGCCCATGAGCACTTCCAGCGAGTAGACCACCGCCCCCAGACCGGCGTCGGATACCGGGAACATCTTCGACACGTCCGAGGTCAGGATCTGCTCGGTACCTGCTCCGAAGAACGGGTCCCAGGCGCTGTCGATGTGGCCGAGCTGGAACGCGGCGAGGTAGCGGGAGATGAAGAAGCCGAACAGTCCGAGAGCGATGATCGGTGCGCGCTGGACCCACGTCGAGGGGTTGTAGGACCAGCCGGGCGGGATCTCCGGGCCCTCCATGGCCATCCCGTGGGGCACGAGGATCCCGAGGCCGATCACCAGCGCGCCGAGGAACATGTCGTTCGCCATCGCCGCCGCAGTCGATGCCGAGAACACCAGGGGCGCGAACAGGAGCCAGACGCCGACCGCGCTGATGCTCCAGCCCGCCCAGGTCCGGCCCTCGAAGGCGAGCCACGCCAGCACGACCAGCGCCGCTGCGCTGACGAGGTCGCTGATCGTTAGAGCCAGGCTCTCGTAGCCGAATATCGGAGGGCTGGTCGCGAGCCAGACAGCCAGGATCATCAGGACGGGTTGGACCCACCGCGACATGTGGTGGTGCTCGGCCATCTGCGCACCAGGCTCTGGTGTCGTCGTCACGAACCGGCTGCTGCCAGCCACCGGCTCGCGGAGGTCGATCGTGTCGGACGCCAGAAGCTGCGTCGACTGTGCCATCCCTACCGTGCTTCCCCACGAGGCATCTCAGACCGCCTTCCCGACTGGGCCGACGGCGAAACAACGACATCGTGTCGTATAACGGTGGGGCGAGGCGCGGCCCTTGACCCTCAGCGAGGGATCGAGATCGCTCGCCGCTCAACTAGCTCCTGACCCGACGTGACTCAACCAGCGACCTCGTGGATCCCCAACCCGATAACCCGCTCCCTCCATTGGCCGGCAATCCGCTCCTCACCGATCGTGGCCGCATCGGGCCCATTGGATCGGGGGAGCCCCGAAGTCAGAGACTTGTGCGCCGCTACGCCTACGGCGTTCCCACCGAGGAGGCGCTCGACGCGATCGCCGCCGTGTCCCCGGCTGGAGTGGTGGAGCTGGGTGCCGGCAGCGGGTACTGGGCCAGGCTGCTGCACGAGCGAGGCGTCGATGTCGTCGCCTACGACCGCTGGCCACCGCCCTCGAGCGACAATCGGTTCGTCGATGACGTCACCCCCTGGTTTCCCGTGCGGTCAGGTGACGAGACCGTGGTCGCAGGTCACGCTGACCGCACCCTGTTGCTCGTCTGGCCGACGAAGAACGAGGTCTGGCCTGCCGATGCGCTGACGCGCTTCCATGCGGCCGGCGGCACAACGGTGGTCTTTGTGGGAGAGGGCCCGGGCGGCCGCACCGGCGACAACGTGCTGCACGCGCTCCTCGGCGCCTACGGCGCCTGCCTGGCCTGCACGCTCGGCGTCCTAGACGAACCGTGCGTCTGCCAGATCCAGCCGCTATGGCGACTCGTCCGACTCGTCACGATCCCGCAATGGGGCGATGCCGACGACTCCTGCCTCATCTACGAGCGGGCGACCGCCGAGACGCAGCCGAGAACTGCGGCGGCGGGCGCCATCCACAAGTTCATGCGGCGGCACCCTCGACGTGGCGCCTAAACGAGCTTGCCTGACCGTGACGGACGTCGCGCTCACAGCCGGCCTGGGCCGATCGGCCCATCCGGTAGGACCGTGCTCCGCGACGCCTCAGGTCGGTCGTCGTAGCCGTCCGGTCAGGCCCAGCTGGTGGACCGCTAATCCGAATGCCAGAACCCCGTTCGGGATGTGCCAGGCGGCCGCCTCAGCGCTGTTGCGACCCGCATAGCCCAAGCCGATCTGCGTGGTGAGCACGACGGCAAGCAACACCGCCACCACAACTGCGTGACGACCAGCGCGAGCCACCGCGGCAGCGGCAACCAAAGCCACCGCCACGGCGAAGGTGGAGTTGCCGAGAACACCATGGACGGTGATGCTCCACGACCCGAACAGCGCACGGCCCGCGATCACCGCCTGGATCAGTACCAGCACGGCCACGATGACCGCCAGGGTCGTGTGGATACGTCGGGCGGTGCTCACGATCCGCTCGCCGTGACATCACGTGCGCCACCACCGGGTGCCACAGGAGCAGAGTTCCGAGCGAGAAGGGCACCAGCGTGCAGATGCCAGCAGTAGACAGAGCGGAGGCCTGAATCGGACGCGGACGAGATGCGATCACAGACGATGAGCATCTCAAGAACCTACGACATGCTGTCGTAGTGTGGAAGTCAGCTGGGGCACGGCTGTGGGCTCGACATACGACGTGCTGTCGTACGATGGTGGGGAGGTGGAAATCGCGCCGAATCTGTCTGCCCGATCAGGACGCTTTGTCTCGCGCGTCGCCGCTGCAGCGCTCGCCGCCATCGAAGGCACCGACGCGTGAGCACGAGCCATGCGTCAGCTTCGCCAGGGGTGACAGCGACCGGTATGCATGGCTCACTGCACCATCATCCCCCGCTCACCCCGGCCGGAGTGCTGTTGCAAAGCCGGTGGGCAGCGCTGCTGGTCACATTTTCGTTCGTGATCCTCGCTGTGCTCGCCGCGATCGACGACGCCGCCATCCTCCAAGGCATCGACGAACCCGTCACCCGTGCGCTCCTCGACCTTCGGTCGGGTCCACTCGACGAGGTCGTCAAGACGCTGAGCGCTCTCGGTGGGGTCACAGTCGTCGTCGCTGTCGCCGGTTTGTTGCTGCTATTGGTGTGGCATGAATGCCGGCCGCTGGCTTGGACGTTGCTAGCCGCGACCGCTGCCCGCCCCTTGCTGGAGTGGACGCTCAAGGAGCTCGTCGATCGACCCCGGCCGAACATCGACCGCCTCGTCGCCGGCAACGGACCATCGTTCCCGAGCGGCCACGTCATGGCCGCCATCGCCATCTGGGGGTTGCTGCCGCCAGTGGTTGCCCTTCTTACGGGACGCCGATCGGCGTGGTGGTGGTCCGTCGCCATCTCCGCCACCGTGATCGTCTCAGTCGCTTTCAGCCGCGTGTACCTCGGGGTCCACTGGCTCAGCGACGTGGTGGGTGCGCTGCTCCTCGGCGCTCTCTATCTGCTCGCAGTCGAGGCGCTCCTCGAATGGCACCATCGACGACGACCGTGTCGAGCTATTGACGTCGCCGAAGGCGCCGCTCCGCCACACCATGGCTTCTTTCGTGCCAGCCAGCCGGGTGAGCGGGATCCGACCTGACGGCAACTGATGATGCTGTGACATGACCCCTTTACTCGACTGGCGGGACAGACTGGGGCTGGCCGTTGCGGCAGTTGCGTCCGTTGTGATGGTCGTCACGATCGCGACGGGCGCTATATCCGGTGTGGAGCGCTCCGACCCGCGGACGGCAGCGCCACACGGCGCAACCGTCACCACCCCTGCCTCGGCCCTGGCGACGGCCGAGCCGGGCGTTGAACCGCCGCCTACGTCGTTGGGACCATCTGCGGCGCTGGCCGCAGCGCTGGACCCGGTGTGGAGCGACACGCCGGGCGGCTGCATCAGCGTCGTGGACGGCGACCGTGTCCTCTACGAGGCAAACGACGAGGCAACGGTGGTTCCTGCATCTCTCACCAAGCTGCTCACTGCGGCCGCTGCGCTCGAGGGACTCGGTGCCGATGCGCGGCTGCGCACAGAGGTGCGAGCCGCAGCCCCACCGGTGGACGGTGTTGTGGCCGGGGATCTGTGGCTCGTCGGTGGTGGTGACCCTGTGCTCGGCACCGACGTCTGGGCGAGCCAGATGGACAGCTCGCCGCCGCCGCACACATCCCTCGATGTGCTCGCCGACCGGGTGGTTGCTGCTGGTGTCCGCCGAGTCGAGGGCCGGGTGGTCGGCGATGAGAGCCGTTACGACGCTGAGCGCTACGTCGACACGTGGCCCGATCGGCTGATCGCCGATGGCGAAGTTGGTCCGCTCAGCGCTTTGACCGTCAACGACGGATTCCTGATCTGGGGCCACCCAGGTGTTCCGTTCGATGACCCACCCACCGACGCCGCGGTCGTCTTCGCCGAGCTGCTCGCCGCCCGCGGAGTCAGTTTCACCGCTCCGGCAGACGCCGGGCCAGCAGGCGCAGGAGCAGTCGAGGTCGCGGCTGTCGAGAGTCCGACAGTGGGCGAGCTCGTCCAGGCCATGTTGCGCGACAGCGACAACGGCACGGCTGAGCTGCTCGTGAAGGAGCTCGGTCTTCAACGGTTCGGTCAGGGGTCCACTGCGGCGGGCGTGCGAGCCGTCGGTGAGATTCTCACCCGAGCTGGGATCCCGTTGGCCGGCGTGATCCTCGCCGACGGCTCCGGGCTGAGCGACGCCGCCCGTCTCACCTGCACATCGGTCACGACCTTGCTCACCATGAAGTCCGCGGACCTCGCCGGGATGCTCGCTGTCGCCGGCCGGGACGGCACCCTGGCCCGCCGGTTCGTGGGCACGCCGGTCGCCGGGCGGCTGCGTGCCAAGACAGGGTCACTCGACGGCGTCGCCGCGCTCGGCGGCTACGTCGACAACCGCAGCGGGACGACGCTGGCCTTCGCCTACGTGGTCAACGGCCTCACGCATGGCAGCTCGGCCTCGTCATTGCAGGACGCCCTGGCCGCAGCGTTGGTCTCAATCGCTCCCTAGCCGATTCTTCCGAATGACTGGGTTTCGAACGTGTGCTGGAGACCGCAGGGCCGCCACGGGCGGGCTCCCATTAGCTGGTGTCGCCGGCGATGTTGCTGCTCACGAGCGTGGCCTTGACGATGAGGCGCTGCCTGGCGCTGCCCTTCGGGTGGCACGTCGTGAGTGTGAGGGTCGCTTCGTCGGGCGTGTTGGCGACGACCTCAGTTTGGGTCGGCGAGACGACGAAGGGGTCCCGATTCACCTCGTAGGTGCAGTCGCCGATCGGCGTCTCGAGCGTGATCTGCTGGCCGACCTCGAGGAGGTCGAGGTTGTGGAACGGGCGACCGTAGGTCGTGCGGTGACCCGCGATCGCGACGTTGCCGATCTCACAGGGCAGGGGAGTGTCGGCGTAGTGGCCGGCGCCGGCCCGCAGGGCGCTGGCGGTCGTGCCCTCGACGACCACGACGTCGACTTCGATCGCAGGGATGATGAGCCGGGTGAGGCTGTCACCGACGTCGACGTTGCGGTCGAGGTAGTCCTGCTTGAGCTCTGGGCTCGCGATCTGGCGGTCGAGCCTCTCCTGCACCCGCTGCTGGTAGAGGTTTGTGTAGAAGGGGTAGCCGATCGTGCCGACCGCCGCGACGAGCAGGCCGATCGAGAGCGTCGTCAAGCCCATGCGAGCCCACCGGCGCGTGCGGAGCACGGCGACGAGGCGGCTTATCGGGTCGTTCCCGAGCTGTGGCGGCGGGACCGACGTCAGCTCGCCGGTGCTGAGGTGCGCCGGCCGGCGGGACCGTGCCACCGGGGCGTAGACCGTCAGGGCTGCGACGACGAGGACGATGACGGCGGTTGCGATGAGCTCAGGCATGGCTGGATGTTGTGGGTCTCCGGGCCCTCGTGCACGTGGCTGACGCTGCAGGCAAGTCGGATCAGACGGTGCGGCGACGGCTGACGAGCTTCATGCGGTGTCGATCTGGTGGTTGCGAGACAGAACCATGGTACGACACGGCGTCGTAGGCGACCAGATTCGACCGGCACTGCGCTGCGAGCTGTCCGGTTGACGCCGCGTGTGGGCGCGCCTCTCTACGACATGATGTCGTTGACCGGAGGGGTCGACGTCGATAGCGTGCGGCCTCCATGGGGAAGGCGTCGTCGGCAAAGAAGGTCGCCCGTGCGGCCAGAGCGGGAGGTCGAACCTCCGCTCGTGAACCCAGGAGCCTGCTGTTCCCAGCGTCGCTCGTCATCGTCGTCTTGCTCGGCGTCTCGCTTGTCGTCTATGCCCGGGCCGAGCGGCGTGCGGAGGATCTGGCGGCATTTCCGCAGCTCGGGGACCACATCCACACGGCCCTCGGCGTCAACGTCTGCGGAGAGTTCAAGGGACCCCTGCCTGAGTTCGCCACGCAGATTGGCATTCACACCCACAGCGACGGCCTCATCCACGTGGAGCCCACGTCCGCCTTGGCCGTCGGCAGCAACGCGGTGCTCGATCGCTTCATCGACGACGCTCGCGACGACGGCGGTCTCGACGTCGAGCTCAGCGCAGACAGCCTGACGTACCTCGGCGAGACGTACGAGGAGGGCGCAACCGAATGCGAGGATGTTGAGGAGCCTCAGCTCCGGATGGGCTACTGGACCGACGCTGGCTCGGCGACGCCCGAGGTCACGACCGGCGACTTCGGTGATCGGCTGCTCACCGACGACGGGGCTGCTCTGACCCTCTACTACGGCGCACCGGACGCAGAGATCCCCAAGCCGCCCAGTACGGACAGCCTCCCGGCGGTGGGCGCAGTCCCAGATTCCGACTCCTCCACCACCACGGTGGGAACCGAGAACACAACGACGACTTCCGCACCGCCTGCTACGAGCAGCAGCACCGAAACTGGCCCCTAGGTTCAGCGCGAGTGCTGCGTGGCGGTTGCGGCCCCGTTAGGTTCAGCGCGAGTGCTGCGTGGCGGTTGCGGCCCCGTCGACCTGTGCTGCTCGGAGTGTCGCAACCTCGGCGCGGAGCTGCGACAGCTCGTCGTCGGTGTCCGCGCGGGACGAGGAGCCGCCGGATCCTTCGTCGGAGCGCGACATCATGCGCATCATCAGCACCATGGACAGCGGACAGGCGGCGAGGATGAGCAGGGGAATGGCCGCTGCGACGAGGTTCGGCACGAACAGGTAGATGGTCAGCGCGACGATCGCGAGCGCTGCGACGACCTTCTTGTTGAAGCACATGGGCTCTTCCTTCGGGTTCGGCGAGCTACGACACTCTACGCCTACAGGCTGTCGTAGTCGCCTGCCCGCCGCAACTCGCGCGCAATGCGGATCCCCCACCTTCGCGGCCAGCGTTGCACCACCGACCTGGGCGTCCGAACCGTCAGCCGGCTGCCGCCGCAGCCTCGTACTGGCCGAGCAGATCGTCGAGCTGCTCCCGGGTGACTCCGCCCACGAGGCGCTGGACCACGGTGCCGTCGGGGGCGACGAGGAACGACTCGGGCACGCGAGCGACGCCGTAGGCGACGCCGATGGCACCCTCGGGGTCGATGACGACGGGAAAGTCCCCGCCTCGTTCGGCGAAGAACTTGCGGGCTGCGTCGGGGTCGTCGTCGTAGAGGACGCTGACGACGGCGCCATCACCGATTTCGGTGTGCTCCTCGTCGAAGGCGACGAGCTCGGGGTGCTCGACGACGCAGGGGGTGCACCAGGTGGCGAAGAAGTTGACGACGACCCAGCGGCCGCGAAGGTCGTCGAGGTCGTAGGTGCCGCCGTCGAGCGTGGTGCCCTGCACGGCGGGCGCGAGCCGCCCGAGCAGGGGGCTCTCTGTCTGCCGCTGGGTGGCCGGGTCGCCGGCCGCGAGGACCGCTACCAAGACGGCCACGAAGACGGCAATGACACCCGAGGCGATCAGCGCCGTGCGGCCCGACCTCGGCCGGTCGAGGGCAACGTCGTCGCGGTCCGCATCGGTGCCACTGCCTTCGTCGTACCCGAGAGGCTCCATCAGCGCCTCCCGGCCGGTTCGACGGTGATCGCCGGCCCGGGCTCCTCGTCGCGCGACCCCTCGGTACCCAGTGTCGGGACGGGACCGTCACCAGCGAGAGCGACGCGCGCCGAGACCGGGTCGGTCGGCCTCCGGCGGCGGCCGGGCCAGGCGGCCAGGAGCGTGCCGAACGCTATGACGCCCCCGCCGATCCAGAGCCAGACCGCCATCGGCTGGATGATCACGCGCAGCGTGACGTCGCCGCCCGCCGAGTCGGCCAGCCGGGTGATGGTGAGGTAGACGTCCTCGCGCAGGCCCGTCTTCACCGACGGCGTGGGGATGAGCGAGCCGAAGCCCGGGTACTGCGACAACGCCGGTTCGTACACCCGCCCGCCGTCGACTCGCACCGAGACCTTGGTGGCCGTACGGTTGGACTCCTCCACCACGGTCGTGTCGAGGTAGGTGATCTCGTGGCCACCGACGGTTCGGGTCTGACCGGGGCTGTAGCGGGCCTCGGACTCCTGGATGTAGGTGCCGTTTGTGGCGATGGCGACGGCCACGATGATCACGCCCAGGTGAACCATCATCCCGCCGTTGGCCCGGCCGACGAAGGCCCGCCAGCCCTGGCGGCGGGTCGCCAGCGCCACCTGCCGCA
>DATCYI010000097.1:0-4082 GCA_036570385.1 Acidimicrobiales bacterium
GTACGGGTCGACGGCGGTGATCTTGCTGGGACCAGTGGTGCTCCTTCTGGCCGTAGGCGTGGGCATCGGCCTCGTCCTGTTCGAGCGAAGCGTGCGCAGCGATGCCTCCCACCGGCCAGAGGTCACTGCCCGCGTCGCCGCGTCCTGGTGGTCCGCCACCCTCGCCGCTGCGGTCCTCCTCGGAGGCCTCGCCCTGCTCCTCCCCCGAGCGCTGTGACCTCCACCGTTCTCAAGTCCGGGGACCTGTCCCGTGCTCGTCGGAGGTGGCTCCTGCTGAGCGGGCTCGTGCTGGCTCCGGTCGCCTGGGCGATCCACCTCGGCGCCGCCGCTGCCTTGGTGCCCTTGGCATGCGAGCGCGGCGAGGAGCTCTGGCTCCACCTCACCACGGTGGTGGCGCTGCCCCTCGCGCTGACCGGATTGGTCTGCGCCCGACGCCTCGCACGCACCTTCGCTGATGAACCGGGCAACGAGCTGCTCGGCACGCTCGCCACAGCGCTCGCCGCGCTCTCGGTCGCGCTGATCGTGGTGGAGCAGCTGGTCATGTTCCCGTTGGGTCCCTGCGGATGAAGCGCCCAGCTGCATCGTGGGCAGGCCTCGCTGTGCTGGCCGGCGCGCTGTCTCCGCCGGTCGAAGCGGCAGTGGGCCGCTCGCTGGCTGCTCACATGCTCCAGCACCTGGCGCTCCTGCTCGTCGGTCCCGGCCTCCTGGCTCTCGATCGACCGTGGGCGCGGGTCGCTTCTCTGCTACCTCGCGCGCGCGGGATGCTCGACTCGGCTTCCGACGCGCTGCGACGTCCAGGGATGAGCGGAGCTGTCATCCTGGTGGCAGCGGGCTTCCACGCCGTCGTCGTGTCAGCGTGGCACGCGCCCGCTGCCTACGACGCTGCGGTGGCATCTGCTCCGCTACACATCGTCGAGCACGCCACCTTCATCGCGGCGGGCTGGGCGACCTGGGTCGCCGCACGAGCCGCAGCCACGATGGAGCCCGCCGCCGCCATCGCCGGACTCTTCCTGGTGGCGGCCCAGGGCGCCGCACTCGGAGCCATCCTCACCTTCGCCGGCACTCCTCTCTACGAGTCCACCGCCGCCGACGCGCTCGCCGACCAACAGCTCGCCGGCTTGATCATGTGGGTGCCAGGCGGAGCTCCCTACGCGGCGGCAGCGGCCTGGGTGGTCGCCCGCGCCGTGGGGCATGGGCGATCGGCGGAGCTGGCGGTGGTTCGCAGATGAGCGCAGCCTCCCGACGCCTTGGTCACCGGATCGCACAGGCTTCCGCCACGATGCTGATAGCGGTCCTTGCCGCCTGCGGCGCAGCAGATCCCGGCGGATCGGTCGTCGACCCCGCTGCCGTCGGGGATGTGCGAGCCGGACGCGCCGCCATCGAGACCCATGGTTGCGCGTCGTGCCACAACATCCCGGGCATCAGTGGCGCCGATGCCACGGTGGGTCCGCCCCTCGACGACTGGGCTCAGCGCGTGTACATAGCGGGCGCGCTCGTCAACAGTCCAGAAGCGCTCCAGAGGTGGCTCCTCGATCCCCAGGCGGTCGAACCGGGCACAGCGATGCCCGATGTCGGGCTCAGCGAGGAGGAGGCAGCTGACGTCGCCGCCTACCTCTTCTCCCTCGGCGGCTGACTCGGTTTCGTCGCTTCGTTGCAACGCCTCGCGGCTGCGTAGGGTCAGACGTCCCCCTGACCCCGACCATGAGGTGCTGACCCTTGGCCACTGCTGCGATGCCCCGAGCGACCGTCGTCCTGAGCGACCGGATCCACCTGCCCACATCCGAGCGCACCCGTGCCCTGCTGCTCGTGGCGGCCGGTGCGCTGCTCACGGCGCTCAGCGCCCAGATCAGCTTCGTCCTGCCCTGGACGCCGGTGCCGGTGACCGGGCAGACCTTCGCCGTGCTCGTGGTGGGCGCCTCGCTCGGCTGGCGCCTCGGCGCTGGCAGCCAGCTGCTCTACGTGGCCCTCGGCCTCACCGGTCTGCCGGTCTACGCCGACGGCACCGGCGGCTGGGCCGTCGCCACCGGCTCGACCGCCGGCTACCTCGTGGGCTTCATCCTCACCGCCGCCCTGGTCGGTGCGATGGCCGAGCGCCACCAGGACCGCTCCCTGCTCACCTCCGTCCCGGCCATGCTCACCGGTTCCGCCCTCATCTACCTGTGCGGTGCCACATGGCTGTCGATCCACCTCGGCGTCTCGGCCAGCGAGGCCGTGGAGCTCGGCGTCGCCCCGTTCCTGATCGGCGATGCCCTGAAGATCGTCGCCGCGGGCGCTGGGCTGCCGCTCATCTGGTCACGCCTGAAGCGATAGCGAGACCGCTCCCTCTCGAGGGCGCAGAACCCGAGATCTGTGGGCGCTGAGGCACGCTCGGCGTGCTCTGGCGCCCACAGATCTCGGGAGTTGGGCGGGGCCGCTGCGCGCGGAGGTATCCCACGCCCCGACGGCGAACCAGGCGTCATATGGACCGACGAGCCTTCCTGCGCCTCGGCGTCGGTGGGGCGGCCCTGCTGGCCAGCCAACCGATCCTCGGGCGCGACCCGGCCGCCGCGGAGCCCCTCCCAGGGCCGTTCGGCCACGGTGTCGCCTCGGGTGACCCCCTGCCGGACCGGGTGATCCTGTGGAGCCGGGTCACCCCTGACGCCACTGCCACCCCTGGCTCCGGTCGTGGGGCGGCCACCGACGTGGCATGGGAGGTGGCCACCGACGCGGACTTCCGTCGGGTCGTAGCCTCTGGTGCGCTGCGCACCTCGCCGGCCGCCGACCACACGGTGAAGGTCGACGCCGACGGGCTGCCGGCCTCGTCCGAGCTCTGGTACCGGTTCCACGCGCTCGGGGCGACCTCGCCGGTCGGGCGCACCCGCACAGCCCCCGCCTCCCGCGCTGCCGTCGACCGGCTGCGGATGGGGGTCGTGTCGTGCAGCAACTACGAGGACGGGCACTTCTCGGCCTACCGGCACCTGGCCGAGCGCGACGACCTCGACCTGATCGTCCACCTCGGCGACTACCTCTACGAGGGCGGCCTCGGCGCCGGGCGCGACATCGGTCGAGGCCACGACCCGAGCCACGAGATCGTGACCCTCGAGGACTACCGACGGCGCCACGCCCTCCACAAGACCGACCCCGACCTGCGCACCCTGCACCAGCGCTACCCGTTCGTCACCACCATCGACGACCACGAGGTCACCAACAACACCTGGACCGGTGGCGCCGGCAACCACCAAGCCGACGAGGGCGACTACAGCGCCCGCCGGGCCGCGTCGATGCAGGCCTACTTCGAGTGGATGCCGATCCGACCGGTCGGATCCGCCGGCGACCCGCACCGGATCCATCGCACGCTGTCGTTCGGGAGCCTCGCCGACCTGGTGATGCTCGACGAGCGGACCCACCGCAGCCGTCAGGTCGAGGGCCCCTTCGGCGACATCCTCGTCAGCGATCCAGCGGTCGGCGACCCGGGTCGAACGATGCTCGGAACCGACCAGCGGGCCTGGCTCGACGACGAGCTCGACCGCTCGCACACCACCTGGCGGGTCATCGGCAGCTCGGTGATGTTCGCACCCCTCGTGCTCGCCGACCTGCCCGACGTGCCGGGGCTGACGCCGGTCCTGCAGGACGCGCTCGCCGGGGCCGGCCTCACGCTCCCGCTGGTCATCAACGCCGACCAGTGGGACGGCTACCGCAGCGAGCAGGAGATGGTGCGCGACCGCTTCGGTGAGGCGGGCGGCGTCGTGATCCTGACGGGCGACATCCACTCGTCGTGGGCCGCGGAGATCCCGGCCGACCCCGGCACCTACCTTCCGGCGGTGGGAGGCCCGACGGTGGCCGTCGAGTTCGTCACGCCCGCCGTCACCTCCGACTCCTTCAGCTCCATCATCAGCGGCGTGGGCATCCCGGGCGGCGAGGCGCTCGGCGGTCTGCTGCCCGTGCTGGTGGAGACCGCGGCGCCGTGGTTCAAGTACCTCGATGCCGAGCGCCAGGGCTTCGGGGTCTTCGAGGTGACGCCCGAGGCCGCGCAGTACGACTGGTTCTACGTATCGGACCGGCGCGACCCGAAGGCCACGGCGATCGCCGGCCCGTCGTGGCGC
>DATCYI010000098.1:0-7276 GCA_036570385.1 Acidimicrobiales bacterium
GCAGGCGCACGCTGGCCTGCTCGAGCAGCTCCAGCTGGCGGCGATCGAGGGTGGCGGCGCGCAGCTCCCGCAGGCGCTCGCTCCAGCCCGACAGGAGCGTGGGGTCCCCGTAGCGGTCGGCCAGCTCGATTGCCTGGTCGAGGAGCCGGACCTGCAGCTCCACCTCGGTGTGGCGGGTGACGACCAGCGGAAGGCGGTCGGCCTTGGCCCTCGGGTAGGTGGAGTCGACCACCAGGTCGTGGGGCTCGAGGTCGAAGACCCCCGCCAGCAGGGCGACCGTGCGCTCCCCCGGCACGGAGATGTCGGACTCGATGTGGGACAGCGCCACGCGCGACACCGCGACCCGGTCGGCCAGGTCCTGCTGGGTCCAGCCGAGGCCGGCCCGTAGCTTCGCGATGCGCTTCCCGAGAGATTCCAAGCGTGCCAACCCACCTAGCAGACGTGGTGCTGCATGCAGGGTACAAACGTGACATGACCAAGCGCGCGCTCATCACCGGGATCACCGGCCAGGACGGCTCCTACCTCGCCGAGCTCCTGCTCGACAAGGGCTACGAGGTGATCGGCATGGTTCGTCGCAGCAGCACCACGAACTTCGAGCGGATCGCACACCTGCAGGACAAGATCGTCCTCGATCCGTACACCGCCTCGGGCGACCTGCTCGACGAGGCTTCGCTCATCTCGATCCTGCGCGAGACCCGGCCGACCGAGGTCTACAACCTCGCGGCGCAGTCGTTCGTGCAGACGTCGTTCAACCAGCCGGTGCTCACCGGCGAGATCACCGGTCTGGGCGTCACCCGCCTGCTCGACGCCATCCGCATCGTCGACCCGTCGATCCGCTTCTACCAGGCCAGCTCCAGCGAGATGTTCGGCAAGGTGCAGGAGGTCCCGCAGACCGAGTCCACGCCGTTCTACCCCCGCTCGCCGTACGGCTGCGCCAAGCTCTACGGGCACTGGATCACCGTGAACTACCGCGAGTCGTACGACCTTCACGCCTCGTCGGGCATCCTCTTCAACCACGAGAGCCCCCGCCGCGGCATGGAGTTCCTGCCCCGCAAGGTCAGCCACGGCGTGGCCCAGATCAAGCTCGGCATGATCAAGGAGCTGCCCCTGGGCAACCTCGACGCCGAGCGCGACTGGGGCTTCGCGGGCGACTACGTCGAGGCCATGTACCTCATGCTCCAGCAGGACACGCCCGACGACTACGTCGTCGCCACCGGCGAGACCCACTCGGTGCGCCGCTTCTGCGAGATCGCCTTCGGCCACGTGGGCCTCAACTACGAGGACCACGTGACGCTCAACGAGAAGTTCATGCGCCCCGCCGAGGTCGACCTGCTCATCGGCGACCCGAGCAAGGCCGAGAACGTGCTCGGCTGGAAGCGCCGCACGAGCTTCGAGGACCTTGTCACGATGATGGTCGACGCCGACATCGAGCTCCTCTCCGGCCGGCTCAAGGGCATCAGCTGATCACCGTCCTCGCGGGTGGCGTCGGGGCGGCCCGCTTCCTGGCCGGACTGGTCCGCGTCGTGCCGCCCACCGAGGTCGCGGCCGTCGTCAACGTGGGCGACGACTTCGAGATCCACGGGCTCAGCGTCAGCCCCGACCTCGACACCGTCACGTACACGCTCGCCGGCGCGATCGACCCCGAGCGGGGTTGGGGGCTGGCGGGCGAGTCGTGGCACGCCATGGATGCGCTGCGCCGGTTCCCGCAGGCGCGCACCTGGTTCAACCTGGGCGACCGCGACATCGCCACCCACCTGTACCGCACCGACCGGCTTCGCTCGGGCGCCACGCTCACCGAGGTGACCGCCGAGATCGCCGACGCCTGGGAGATCGGCGTGCGCCTGCTGCCGGTCACCGACTCCCGGCTGCGCACGATGGTGACGGTGGACGAGGGCGAGATCGGCTTCCAGGAGTACTTCGTGGAGCGCCAGCACTCGGTGGCGGTCAGCGCCGTGCGAGTCGCCGGAGCCGCTTCGGCCGCACCGGGGCCCGGGGTGCTCGACGCCATCTCCACCGCCGCGCGGGTCGTGATCGCGCCGTCGAACCCGATCGTGTCGATCGGCCCGGTGCTCGACGTGCCTGGCGTGCGCGACGCCGTGGTCGCCCGGCGCGGCGACGTCGTCGCCGTCTCCCCCATCATCGCCGGCGCCGCGCTGAAGGGTCCGGCCGACAGGCTGCTGCGCGAGCTGGGTCACGAGGCGTCGGTGGTCGGCGTCGCCCGGCTCTACGCACCGCTCGCCGGCACCCTCGTCGTCGACGAGGCCGACGCCGAGCTGGCCGGAGCGGTCGAGGCGGAGGGGATGCGCTGCGTCGTCGTTCCCACGATCATGCGCGACCCGGCCACGGCCGCAGCCCTCGCTACGGCGGTGCTGGCGGCATGAGCGCACGTCTCGAGATCTTCCCCATCGAGGGCATCCCCGAGGTGCGAGCGGGCGACGACCTCGCCGGGTTCATCTCCACCGCCGAGCCCGACCTGCGCGACGGCGACGTCGTGGTCGTGACGCAGAAGGTGGTGTCGAAGGCCGAGGACGCCATGGTGCGCATCGACACCGACGACCCTCGCGGCCACAAGGCCATCGTCGAGGCCGAGTCGGTGCGGATCGTGCGCCGCCGCGGCGACCTCATCATCAGCGAGACCAAGCACGGCTTCGTGTGCGCCAACGCCGGCGTCGACCTCTCGAACGTCGACGAGGGCTGGGCCGCGCTGCTTCCCGACGACAGCGACCGTTCGGCGCGCCGGCTGCGCGACGGGATCCGGGCCCGCCTCGGCGTCGAGGTGGCGATCATCGTGTCCGACACCTTCGGCCGACCGTGGCGCCGTGGGCTGACCGACGTGGCGATCGGCTGCGCCGGCATCCGTGCCGTCGTCGACCTCCGCGGCACCGAGGACAGCAAGGGCCGCGAGCTCCAGGTCACAGAGGTGTGCGTGGTCGACGAGCTGGCGGCCGCGGCGGAGCTGGTGATGGGCAAGGCCACGGGGGCCGCCGCGGCCGTCGTGCGCGGCGTCGACCCGGCGTGGCTGGGGCGCGGCGAGGTCCGCGGGGAGATCGTCCGCCCCCCGTCCGAAGACCTCTTCCGCTAGCGCTCGTCGGCTAGCGGCGGAACCAGTCGAGGACCTCGGCTACGCCGGTGGCGAGGTCGGTCCAGGGCTCCCAGCCGAGGTGGATGCCGGCGCGGGAGCGATCCAGGGCGCTGCGGGCCAGCTCGCCGACGCGGGCCTCGGCGTGGATCGCCGGCGTGTCGATGCCCGCCGCCTTGGCCATGGCGGCGTAGAGCTCGTTGACGGACGTCTCGACGCCGGTGCCGATGTTGCAGAGCAGGCCGCTGCCGCGGTCGCCGGCTCGCACGAAGGCGTCGACCGCGTCGTCGACGTAGACGAAGTCGCGGGTCTGGTTGCCGTCGCCGAAGATCGTGCACGGCTGCCCCTCGAGCAGGAGCCCGGCGAAGATCGAGACGACGCCGGCCTCGCCGTGGGGGTCCTGGCGGGGGCCGTAGATGTTGGCCATGGCCAGCGACGTGAACTCGATGCCGTAGAGCTCGCGGTACACGTGGAGGTAGTCGGTGACCACGCGCTTGGCCACGCCGTAGGGCGACAGCGGCTGCTGCGGGTGGCTCTCCTTGACCGGCAGCTCCGACGGCGCGGGCTCGCCGTAGATCGTGCCGCCGCTGGAGGCGAACACGACCTTGCGGCTGCCGGCGGTGCGGGCGCCCTCGAGGACGTTGACGCTGCCGACGATGTTGACCTCGGCATCGAAGGCCGGCCGAGCGACAGACACCCGCACGTCGGCCTGGGCGGCGAGGTGGAAGATCACCTCGGGCTTGCGGCGAGCGATGAGGTCGACGACCGCGGCCTCACGGATGTCGAGCTGGTGGAACGTGAGGTCGTTCGAGCGGTCGGAGCGGGCCTCGGCCAGGTTGGCCAGGTTGCCGCTCGAGAGGTTGTCGACCACGTCGACGCTGTGGCCCTCGGCGAGGAGCCGGTCGACGAGCGTCGAGCCGATGAAGCCGGCGCCGCCGGTGACGAGGGCCTTCACGACTGGGCCTCGGGCCGACGCACCCCGGAGAGGTGGGCGCCGTCGTCGACGGTGACGTCGTCGCCCAGGACCGTGCCGGCCTCGATGTGCGCACCGCGCCCGATCGTGGCCCGGGGCCCGAGGATCGAGTCGGCGACGATGGCGCCGGCTCGCACCGTGGCGCCCGGCAGCAGGACCGACCGCGACACGATTGCGCCCTCCTCGACCGTGGCCCCTGCGCCGACGACGGACTCGGTGACCTCGCCTGACACCGTGGCCGTGGGGTCGACGCCGTCCTCCGCAGCTCCGCGGCGCCCGCGGACGAGGTCGAGGTTGGCGGTCAGGTAGGTGGGCGGCGTGCCGGCGTCGATCCAGTAGACGTCGCCGTCGTGGGCGTAGAGCGTGCCGTCGGCCACCATCTCGGGGAATGTCTTGCGCTCGACGTTCACAGGGATGCCGTCGGCGATCCGGTCGAGCACCGAGGGCTCGAGGACGTAGGTGCCGGCGTTGATCAGGTTGGTGGGTGCCTCGTCGCGCGGGGGCTTCTCGATGAACGCCGTCACCCGGCCGTGCTCGTCGGTGGGCACCACGCCGTAGGCCGACGGATCCTCGACCCGGTGCAGGGCGATGGTGCCCTCGGCTCCGGCCGCGTCGTGCACCTTCACCAGCGCGCCGACGTCGAGGTCGGTGAGGACGTCGCCGTTGACGACGATGAAGCGCTCGTCGATGCCGGAGTCGAGCGCCGCGAAGCGGATGGCTCCGGCGGTGTCGAGCGGCTCGGGCTCCACGGCGTAGTGGAGGTCGACGCCGAGGCAGCGGCCCTCCGGGTAGGCGTCACGGAAGGCGTCGGGGCGGTAGCCGAGCGACAGCACCGCACGGTCGACGCCGTGGGCGGCCAGGTGCTCGATCACACGCTCGATCATCGGCCGGTTGCCGACCGGGAGCATCTGCTTGGGAGTGCTGAGCGTCAGCGGGCGAAGGCGAGTGCCGAAGCCGCCGACCAGGACTATGGCCTGCACCGGGCGCTCAGGCGATCACGGGGCGACGGTGGTGTCGGTGGAAGCCGACGTGTCGGAAGGCTCACCGGTCGTGCCGTCGGCAACCGTGGTGGACGTCGTGTCGAGCTCACCGGAGGACTCGACCTCCTCGCCCTCCTCGATCTCCCCCTCGGGAATGGCCTGCCCGCCGTCGGCAGCACCGAGGGCGTCGAGCTCCTTGTAGTGGTCAGGCTTCGGGATGTCCTCGCCGGGGTCGCCGTAGTAGATCGTGAGGCCGGCGCCGTTGTCGGTGAGGCGGATGTCCTCGAAGCCGCCCGAGGTGACCTCCGGTTCGACCGACTCGTCCTGCACGTTGCTCCAGTAGGCCATGCGTACCTGGGGGTCATCCACCCCGTCGCACTCGGTCTCGCCCTCTTCGAAGGTCTCGCCGAGGTACTCGATCTTGGTGGAGCTGAGCGAGAACTCGAGATCGCCCTCGTCGCGGGCGTTCTTCATGTAGCGGCCGAGGGTGGCGTTGGCTCCGACGCCGAGCTGCGAGTGCGGGTGGATGTGGATCACGCCGTCGGCGTGCGTGTGGATGCCGACGTTCGTGTCGAAGCTGGGCATGTCGGGCAGCCACTCGCCGCAGGCATAGACGCCGATGGCCTGGTGGATGTGGTCGCCGATCTGGGGCACGCCGCCGAGGTCGTCGTCGGCCCGATCTTCTCGGGCGTAGACCACGAGGCTCGTGCCGAGCAGGATCACGAGCGCGAGGACCCCCGGGAACAGCAGGCTCCGAGGCTGACCGGTTGATACCCGGCCCCCGGCCCGTGCGGCGCGGGCGACCTTCTTCGCTGACGATGCCTTACCCATAGGGTCGCCCACGCTACAAGATCGGCCCTGCCATACCCATTCGGGGTCGTATCCGCAGGGGTCTTCAGCGGAGCGCGGCTCGGTACACGTCGAGCAGGGCCTTCGCGTTGCTCGGCCACGTGAAGCGCTCGGCCCGCTCGCGGGCGCCAGCCGCGAGACGCTGTCGCTCGGCCCGATCGCCGAGCAGCCGGCCGAGGGTCGCCGCCCAGCCGTCGACGTCGTCGGGATCGACGAGCTCGCCGGCGTCGCCGACCACCTCGGGCAGCGCTGTCGCTCGAGCGGCGACCAGCGGGGCACCGAACGCCATCGCCTCGACCGCTGGCAGGCCGAAGCCCTCGTAGCGCGACGGCACCGCCACCACGTCGGCCAGTCCGTAGAGCGCGCCTAGATCGGCCCGTGGGATGCGGCCGGTGCGAACCACCCGGTCGCTGATGCCGAGGCGGGCCACCTGCGCGACGAGCGCTTCCTCGGCGCTGCCCGCTCCCCCGGTGAGGACGAGCTGCGCGGCCGGGTGCTCGGCGGCGATCCGACCGAATGCCTCCACCAGAACGGCATGGTTCTTGTGGGGGTAGGTGATGGCTGGGTACAGCACCACGGGCCCCGTGATGCCGTAGCGCCCACGCACCTCGTCCGCCGGCGCGGCCGGCCAGGTCTGCACGCCGTGGGGCACCACGTGGACGAGCGCGGGTTCGACTCCGAAGCGCTCCACCACGCCGGTGCGCACGAAGCCGCTCGGCACCACGACGGCACGAGCGCGCCGCACCGAGCGGGGCAGCACCGCCCGGAGGTACGCCCGCTTCACCGCCCCGTGGGTGGCGGTGGCCTCCAGCGGCTGCAGGTCGTGGACGGTGAGCACGTAGGGCGCGGTGCGCAGCGGCGGGGCGGTGCCGCCGGCGTGGTGCACCAGGTCGAGGCCCCGTGCCTTGGCTGACAGCCACGTCGCCTCTGACGCGACCCGCAGCGGCTTCAGCCGGCCCGGCAGGCGCAGGGTCGTCGTCGGGAGCGCAGCGACCACGTCGGGGTGGGCGTCGCGCAGCTCGTCGAGCGCGAACAGCTCGATGGACAGATCGGTTGGCGCCAGGTCGTGCATCGCCCGCAGCGACGCCAGCGTCGACTCCTCGCTGCCCCCCACGACCCCCGGCACCAGCCACAGCAGGTTCACGCCGACCCGGGCGCTCACGACCCCACCCCACCAACCTGCGACAACCCGTCCTCATCCCGACGACTAGCTGTCGCAACTACGCGAACCCCAACCTGCGACAACCCGTCCTCATCCCGACGACCAGCTGTCGCAACTACGCGAACCCCAACCTGCGACAACCCGTCGTCATCCCGACGACCAGCTGTCGCAACTACGCGAACCCCAACCTGCGACAACCCGTCGCCATCCCGACGACCAGCTGTCGCAACTAC
>DATCYI010000099.1:0-1768 GCA_036570385.1 Acidimicrobiales bacterium
GCGGTGGGCTCGAGTCAGGCGGTGAGGTCCTGGGCGGTGGCCTTGAGGGCCTTGTGGTCGATCTTGCCGTTGGGGCCCCGGGGGAACGACTCGACGGCTAGCACCCGCCGAGGCGCCTTGTAGCTGGCGAGGTGCTGCTTCACGTGGGCGATGAGGCCGGCCTCGTCGAGCTCGGCGCCCTGGTCGAGCGAGACGACGGCGGTCACCGCCTCGCCGAGGCGCTCGTCGGCCAAGCCCACCACGCCGGCGTCGGAGATCCCGGGCGCGGCCTTGAGCACCTCCTCGACCTCCTCGGGGTACACCTTCTCGCCGGCGGTGTTGATGCACGACGAGCCCCGGCCGAGCAGCGTGATGGCGCCCTCCTCGGAGACCGTCGCCCAGTCGCCGGCCACCACGTAGCGCCGGCCTTCGATCTCCACGAAGGTGCTGGCCGTCTTCTCCGCGTCGCCGTAGTAGCCGAGCGGGATGTGCCCGCCGACGGCCAAGCGCCCGGCGGTGCCCGAGCCCGGCTCCACGTCTCGGCCGTCCTCGTCGATCACGCGGGTGTCGGGTGTGAGCTTGAACGAGGCGGTGGCCACGGTGTCGTCGTCGGTGCTGATCGACCGGGCCAGGCTGCCCGACTCGGACGTGCCGAGTCCGTCGACCAGCTTCGCCTTGGGGGCGTGCGCGAGCAGGCGCCGCTTGCTCTCGGCGCCGAGCACCGCGCCCGACGAGAACAGCACGCGCACGCCGGAGAGGTCCCACCGGTCGGGGTCTTCGTCGAGCAGGCGCAGGAGCGGACGGGCGAAGGCCTCGCCCACGATGCAGAGCCCCTTCACGCCGTCCTGCAGCGCGTCGAGCAGCTCCACCGGGTCGAGCGACGAACCGGTGAGCGTCACGACGGTGCCGCCGCGGGCGAGGATCGGCAGCACGAACCAGCAGGCAGTGCCGTGCATGAGCGGCGCAGCCGGCAGCACGGTGACGCCGGGGCCGGGCAGCGCGTCGACGAAGGCCTGCGCGTCCGCGGGCTCGGGCAGCACCGTGCTCTGGGAGGTCTCGAGCATGCGGAACAGCGAGTCCTGCGGCCACATGACGCCCTTGGGCTGACCGGTGGTGCCGCCCGTGTAGAGCAGGTAGAGGTCGTCGCCGGACCGTCCCCACGGCGTGACGAGCGGTTCCGCGGTGGCGCCGGCCGCCGCCTCGTAGGGGCGAGCCCAGTCGGGGCAGCTCGCCGCGTCGCCGACGCGGAGCCAGACCCTCACGTCGGGAACCGCGGCTCGCACCTCGTCGGCCACGTCGGTGAACTCCGCGTCGAACACGACCGCCTCGGCATCGCAGTTCTGCCAGAGGTAGCGCAGCTCGTCGGGCCCGTAGCGGTAGTTGGTGTTCACGGGCACCAGCGACGCCTTGAAGCAGGCGTAGAGCACCTCGATGTACTCGGGTCCGTTGCGCTGGTACTGCGCCACCTTGGCCTGGTGGCCGAGACCGGCGTCGACCAGAGCGGTCGCCACGGAGTTGGCCCGCTGGTCGAGCTCAGCCCACGTCACCTGCCGGTCGCCGTGGCGCAGCGCCGGCTGGTCGGGGAAGCGCTGAGCGACAGCGTCGAACACGTCGGCGTAGCTCCAGCCGGTGGACGTCGCTGACGTGTCGGCTCGCGTCGGCGCGGTGCTGGTCATCGATCTCTCCTGGAGCTGCGGGGGCGGTCTGCGCGGGGGCGGGTCAGGCTGTGACCCGGGCGCCTCACGGTAGGAGCCGACCGCTCCGCCGGGCGAACAGCGCGGCGCCCACC